>CANGZO010000255.1 GCA_947458305.1 Comamonadaceae bacterium | reverse complement strand
TGTAATGTAACTTTGTTTCATGGATAATTCAAGTTTGATTTTTGTAACGACCATGAACCAACTCGACGCCCTCAAGCAATTCACCACGGTGGTGGCCGATACCGGCGATTTCAAGCAGTTGGCCCAGTTTCAGCCACAAGACGCAACGACCAACCCGTCATTGATCTTGAAGGCGGTGCAAAAGCCCGAATACGCGCCCTTGCTCGCCGAAGCTGTGGCCGCGCACCGGGGACGGCCGCTGGACGTGGTGATGGATCACCTGTTGGTGCGCTTTGGCCGCGAAATTTTGAAGACCATTCCTGGTCGTGTGTCGACCGAGGTCGATGCCCGTTTGAGCTTCGACAGCGCTGCCACGGTGGCGCGCGCCCGGCGCATCATGGCGCTGTACGAGGCGCAGGGCATCCCGCGTGAACGGGTGTTGATCAAGATCGCCTCCACCTGGGAAGGCATCCAGGCCGCGGCCGAGCTGCAGCGCGAAGGCATCCGCTGCAACCTGACGCTGCTCTTTGCGTTTTGCCAAGCGGTGGCGTGCGGCCAGGCCAAGGTGCAACTCATTTCGCCCTTTGTGGGCCGCATTTACGACTGGACCAAAAAGACCGCAGGCGCTGCATGGGACGAAGCGGCCATGTCGGGCGCGAACGACCCCGGTGTGCAGTCGGTGCGGGCCATCTTCAACCACTACAAAAAGCACGGCATCGCCACCGAGGTGATGGGCGCGTCGTTCCGCAACATCGGGCAGATCAGGGCGCTGGCGGGGTGCGATTTGCTGACCATCAGCCCTGAGTTGCTGGCACAGCTGGCGGCCAGTGATGCGCCCTTGACCCGTGCACTCGATGCGGCCGCGGCTCGAGCCATGGACCTCCCTGTCGTGGCCTATGACGAAGCCTCGTTCCGCTTGGCGCTGAACGAAGACGCCATGGCCACCGAAAAACTGGCCGAGGGCATCCGAGCGTTTTGCGCCGATGCCATCAAGCTCGAAGAACTGATGAAGAACGCTTGATACCACCCTTTGTAGGAGCGCACCCTGTGCGCGATGACCCGTGAACCACGTTCACCTGAATCGCCCACAGGGGTGGGCTCCTACAGAGGTCACCTTGATTTCAATAACTGCTTGTCCGATTGAAAGTTCCACATGCGTTGTGACCAAACCCCGGCCTGGAAGGCCTTAACGGCCCATGCGGCACAGGCCACAGGTTTTGATTTGCGCACCGCTTTTGCTGCCGATCCGCAGCGAGCCCACACGCTGAGCCAAACGGCCCCCCATGTGTTAGCCGACTTGTCGAAAAATCATGTGGATGCCGCGACCGAAGCCCTGCTGCAAGAGTTGGCCCGCCAGACCGGATTGGCTGCGCACCGCGATGCGATGTTCCGGGGTGAGCACATCAACAGCACCGAAGACCGCGCTGTGATGCACTGGCTGCTGCGCCAACCCGAGGGATCCTTGGGCGGCGATTTGGCCGAACCGCTGGCGCAGGTGCATGGCACGCTCCAACCCATGCTGGCCTATGCCGAAACCGTTCGGGCCGACGCGCAGATCACCGACGTGGTCAACATCGGCATTGGCGGGTCTGACTTGGGCCCGCAGATGGCGGTGCTGGCGCTGCAAGATTTTGTGATTCCGGGCAAGCGTTTCCATTTTGTGTCGAATGTGGACGGGCACGAGCTGGCAGCGGTGCTGGCCCAGTTGAAACCTGCAAACACGCTGTTTGTGGTGGCGTCCAAAAGTTTCGCCACCTTGGACACGATGACCAACGCCCGCTCAGCGCTGGCTTGGTTCAAGGCGCAAGGCTGCACCGATGTGGGTCGCCACTTTGCGGCGCTGACCACCAACGTGGCGGCGGCGGCCGAGTTTGGCATCCGCACCACCTTTGGCTTTTGGGACTGGGTGGGAGGCCGCTATTCGGTGTGGTCGGCGATTGGCCTGCCCGTGGCGATTGCCATTGGGGCGCAGGGTTTCAGGGATTTTCTGGCCGGGGCGCACGCCATGGACCAGCATTTTCAGACTGCGCCCATAGAAGAAAACCTGCCCGTGCGCTTGGGCCTGCTCGATGTCTGGTACCGCAACTTTTTGAACTACACCAGCCGCTCGATTGCGCCGTACCACAGCGCCTTGCGCCGTTGGCCTGCTTTTTTGCAGCAACTCGAGATGGAGAGCAACGGCAAACGGGTCGACCGCAACGGTCAAGCTTTGCCTTATGCCACCTCACCCGTGCTCTGGGGCGAGCCGGGCACCAATGGGCAGCACGCTTACTTTCAGATGTTGCACCAGGGCTCCGATGTGGTGCCGCTGGAGTTCATCGCCGTGAAAAAGCCCACGCACAGCCTGAAAAATCACCACGAACTGCTGCTGGCCAATGCCATTGCCCAAGCGCAGGCGCTGATGCAGGGCAAGTCCGACGAGGGTGGGCACAAGCACTTCAGCGGCAACCGACCCAGCACCTTCTTGCTGCTCGATGAACTCACGCCCGCCAGTCTGGGCGCCATGATTGCGTTGCAAGAGCACCGCGTGTTTGTCAGCGGCTCGGTCTGGGGCATCAACAGCTTTGACCAGTGGGGCGTGGAGCTGGGCAAGGTGTTGGCCCAAGACATCCACGCGCGCATGGCATCGGGCGATGGGGCGGGCCTGGATGCTTCCACCGCAGGCCTGCTGGCGCGTCTGCGCTGATCAGTGCTTGTGGGTGCTGTGGTCGTGTGCCGGGCTCTTGGATTTGGCCGGTGAGGGCGAGGCCCCAACGCTGGTCACATTCAGCTGGCCTGTCATGCCCGCTTCGTAGTGGCCCGGGATCAGGCAGGCCATTTGCAGCGTGCCGGTTTTGCTGAACGTCACGACCAGTTCTCCCGTTTGACCCGGGGCCACGCTGATGGCGGCAGCACCCGCGTGGCTGTGGCTGTGGTCGGTGCCTTTTTTCATGTCCTCGGCGTGCGCACGGATGTCTTCGTCGGTGCCCAGCACCAGTTCATGCGCGATCTTGCCGGCGTTGTGCACCACAAAACGGATGGTTTCA
>CANGZO010000254.1 GCA_947458305.1 Comamonadaceae bacterium | reverse complement strand
CTGTTTTGCGACTTGCAGAACGCACGCCATCCGCTTTTCCGGCCGTTGGCGCAAGTCATTAACCCGCTGAAATTCGACTGAATCCAGCGAAACAACAAGGAAAAACCATGATTGCATCTTCAATCAAGGCCGAGGTCGTCAAGGCCAACGCACGTGCTGCCAACGACACTGGGTCTCCAGAAGTCCAAGTAGCTTTGCTGACAGCCCGTATCAACGAGTTGACACCCCATTTCAAAACACACGCTAAAGACCATCACGGTCGCCGCGGTCTGCTGCGCATGGTGAGCCGTCGCCGCAAGCTGCTGGACTACCTCAAGTCCCGTGATGCTGACCGTTATGTTGCGCTGATCGCCAAGCTTGGCCTGCGCAAGTAATCGTCTATCCAGATGAAAAGCGCCTGAGTTAGTTCACTAGCTCAGGCGCTTTATTCTTTTTTTCTTCGGAATTTGTCAGGGCGATCTCGCGCTGTGTCATTCCACAAGGCTTTCAGCTCAAGGTTTTGTGGAATGGCATCGAGTTCAGAGCGTCAACTTCCGGGCCCTCAGTGCAGCCTCATGCGCTTTTGTTTTCAGGAGTTCTGAACATGTCCATTTTCAACAAAGTTACCAAGACATTCCAATGGGGCCAGCACACGGTCAAGATGGAAACCGGCGAAGTCGCCCGCCAAGCTGGCGGCGCCGTGCTGCTCGACATGGAGGGCACTGTGGTGCTGGCCACCGTCGTAGGTTCTAAGATCGCCAAAGCAGGTCAAGACTTTTTCCCGCTCACGGTCGATTACATCGAGAAGACCTATGCCGCAGGCAAGATCCCCGGCAGCTTCTTCAAGCGTGAAGCCAAGCCCAGCGAGCATGAGACCCTGACCAGCCGTCTGATCGACCGCCCGATCCGTCCGCTGTTTCCTGAAGGCTTCTACAACGACGTGCACGTGGTCATCCACACCGTGTCTTTGAACCCTGAAGTCGACGCCGACATCGCTGCGATGATCGCCGTGTCTGCCGCCTTGTCCATCTCGGGCATCCCGTTCAACGGCCCCATTGGTGCGGCCCGCGTGGGTTACATCAATGGCGAATACGTGCTGAACCCCGGTCAGACCCAGCGCAAAGACAGCGTGATGGACTTGGTCGTGGCCGGTACCGAAGCCGCTGTGCTGATGGTCGAATCCGAAGCCCTGCAACTGTCCGAAGAAATCATGTTGGGTGGTGTGGTGTACGGCCACGAGCAGTCGGCGATTGCCATCAACGCCATCCACGAACTGGTGCGCGAAGCCGGCAAGCCCGTGTGGGACTGGCAAGCGCCTGCCCGCGACACCGCTTTTGAAACCAAGCTGGCTTCACTCGCCGAAGAAAAGCTGCGTGCCGCCTACCAAATCCGCAACAAGCAAGCCCGCACACACGCTTGCCGCGAAGCCTACGCTTCGGTCAAAGTCGCCTTGGCCGAAGAGGGTGTTGCCTTTGACCCCGTCAAGCTCGACAACCTGCTGTTCGAAATCGAAGCGCGCATCGTGCGCAGCCAGATTTTGGCCGGTGAGCCCCGCATCGACGGCCGCGACACACGCACCGTACGCCCCATCGAAATTCGCAACAGCGTGCTGCCCCGCACACACGGCTCGGCATTGTTCACACGTGGCGAAACCCAAGCTTTGGTCATCACGACTTTGGGCACCGAGCGCGATGCGCAGCGCATCGACGCGTTGGCTGGTGAGTTCGAAGACCGCTTCATGTTCCACTACAACATGCCTCCCTTTGCCACTGGCGAAGTGGGCCGCATGGGCTCGACCAAGCGCCGCGAAATCGGCCACGGCCGTTTGGCCAAGCGTGCTTTGGCTGCTGTGTTGCCGAGCAAAGAAGAGTTTCCCTACACCGTGCGTGTGGTCTCCGAGATCACAGAATCGAACGGTTCTTCGTCCATGGCTTCGGTCTGCGGCGGCTGCTTGTCGATGATGGACGCGGGTGTGCCCATGAAAGCCCACGTGGCCGGTATTGCCATGGGTCTGATCAAGGAAGACAACCGCTTTGCGGTGTTGACCGACATCTTGGGTGACGAAGATCACTTGGGTGACATGGACTTCAAAGTAGCCGGTACCACCCACGGCATCACTGCACTGCAGATGGACATCAAGATCCAGGGCATCACCAAAGAAATCATGCAAGTCGCTTTGGCCCAGGCCAAAGAAGCCCGCATGCACATTCTGGGCAAGATGCAAGAAGCGATGAGCGAAGCCAACACCGAAGTGTCTGATTTCGCACCCAAGCTCTTCACCATGAAGATCAACCCCGAGAAGATCCGTGACGTGATCGGCAAGGGCGGCGCGACCATTCGTGCGCTGACCGAAGAAACCGGTTGCCAGATCAACATCTCCGAGGACGGCACGATCACCATTGCCGCCACTGACGGCGCCAAGGCCGATGAAGCCAAGCGCCGCATTGAGCAGATCACGGCCGAAGTTGAAATCGGCAAGGTCTACGAAGGCCCGGTCACCAAGATCCTGGACTTCGGCGCCTTGGTCAACCTGCTGCCAGGCAAAGATGGCTTGTTGCACATCAGCCAGATCGCCCACGAGCGCGTTGAAAAAGTGACCGACTACCTGAGCGAAGGCCAGATCGTCAAAGTCAAGGTCATGGAAACCGACGAAAAAGGCCGCATCAAGCTGTCGATGAAGGCTTTGTTGGACCGTCCTGCACAAGCTTAAATGGCGCTTTGTTTCGGGGGGTCAATGGCCGCCCGAAACCGCGTTGATTCACCATGAACGTCATTGAAATCCAAAGCTTCGGCGCTCCAGCGGTGCTGGTGCCCGGCTCCCGTCCCGACCCTGTGGCCGGGGCAGGGGAGTTGCTCATTCGCGTCTCGGCCAGCGGCATCAACCGCCCCGATGTGTTGCAACGCACCGGCAACTATCCTGTGCCACCCGGTGCCTCAGACATTCCTGGCCTGGAGGTCGCGGGTGTGGTGGTTTCAGGCGATGCAGCGGCCATGGCTTCTGCTGGTTTCTCGGTGGGCGACCGCGTGTGCGCTCTGGTGGCCGGTGGTGGTTATGCGCAG
>CANGZO010000253.1 GCA_947458305.1 Comamonadaceae bacterium | reverse complement strand
CCTGAGCCGTTTTGACGCCGCCGCGCGCATTCACCCGCTCGACCGCCCATGCAATGTTGCGCACCACGGCTTCACCGGTGTTGGCAAAGGGACCGCTCATGCCCTCGATGAGGGCCAGTTTGATGGGCGCGGGGGACTGGGCTTGGACTTGGGCTTGGGCTTGGGCGGGAACAAAACACAATGCCGCCAAACAGGCCATCCAAGTGCGACGCGAAAAAAAGCTCAATGACTGCATGACAAAAAGGACCGCGAACCGGCCCACACAAAAAAAGAAGCGGAGTGTAACCAGTGGTGGCGCATAAACTAGGGTTAACCCGCATTCGGGCGGGTCTTGTTCAGTGCGCGTTCTGAGGCCTCAAGGGCCGACCAACTCGTGCAGAGGCCAGCGTGGCTTCACATCGAAGCTGTAACGCGCCTCGGCGGTTTGTGCGCCGGCTTGCAAACGCATGGCCGCGGCCATGGCGATCATGGCGCCGTTGTCGGTGCACAGGTGCAGCTCGGGGTAGTGCACCCGCACCTGGGCTTTGGCGCAGGCCGCGTTGAGCTGCGCACGCAGTTCGCGGTTGGCCCCCACGCCACCGGCCACCACCAGCCGCTTCATGCCGCTGGTTTTGAGCGCTGTCATCGATTTTTTGACCAACACTTCGACAATCGCCGCCTGCGTGGATGCCGCCAAATCGGCCCGCTCACGCGCGCCTTCGGTGTGGGCTGCGGGGCCGATTTTTTGGCTTTGGGTCAGCACCGCCGTCTTAAGCCCTGCAAAAGAAAAGTCCAGGTCGCCGCTGTGCAGCAAAGGCCGGGGCAGTTTGTAAGCCGCAGGATTGCCCTGCTCAGCCAAACGCGACAGACCCGGGCCGCCGGGGTAAGGCAAGCCCATGAGCTTGGCCGATTTGTCAAAGGCTTCACCTGCGGCGTCGTCAATGGTTTCGCCCAGCAACTCGTAGCGGCCCACGCCGTCCACCCGCATCAGCTGCGTGTGACCGCCCGAGACCAGCAAGGCGATGAAAGGAAATTCGGGTGGATCGGCGCTCAAAAACGGCGAAAGCAAATGCCCCTCCAAATGGTGCACACCCAGCACCGGCTTGCCCAAAGACGCCGCCAACGCGCAGGCCACGCCCGAACCCACCAAGAGCGCCCCGGCCAGTCCCGGCCCCCGGGTGTAGGCCACCACGTCGATGTCGGCCAATGTGGCCCCCGCCTCGGCCAGCACCTGGCGGGTGAGCGGCAGCACACGGCGAATGTGGTCGCGGCTGGCCAACTCGGGCACCACGCCACCATAAGCCTGATGCATCTCGATTTGGCTGTACAGCGCGTGAGACATCAGACGCGGCAAAGCCTCGCCTGTGGTCTTGACCAAGGCCACACCGGTTTCGTCGCAGGAAGATTCGATACCCAAAATTTGCATGCCGGGTAGTTTAAGCGGGGCACCCCCGATGGCTTGCCGCTTGGCCATAATCCATGGCTCAGCGAACCTCCACCCTGCTTCGACCACTCCAATCCCCTCCACTCACGCCACCATGACCACTCTCAGACTCATTTCTTCCATGGCCACCAAACCGTTGCTGGCCGACTTGGTGGCGTTGTACCGAAAGCACAACCCGGATGTGCAGGTTTTGGTCGAGTCGGTGGGCGGAGTCGACGCCGCCAAGCGTGTGCAAGCGGGGGAGGCTTTTGACGGCGTGGTGCTGGCCAGCGACGCCATCGACAAACTGGTGGCCGGCGGCCATGTGCTGGCGGGCAGCCGGGTCGATCTGGTGCTCTCGGGCGTGGCGGTGGCCGTGCCAGCAGGCCAAGCACTGCCTGACATTTCGACCGAAGCGGCGCTCAAGGCGGCCATTTTGGCTGCGCCATCTTTGGGTTATTCGACAGGCCCGAGTGGCGTTCAATTGGCCAAGCAATTTGAGGCTTGGGGCATCGCCGAGCAGATCAAAGACCGCATCATCCAAGCCAAACCGGGCGTGCCCGTGGGCGCCCTGCTGGCACAAGGCGAGGTGGCACTGGGGTTTCAGCAGCTCAGCGAGATGCGGGGCGTGGCGGGCATCACCGTGCTGGGGCCCCTGCCCGAGGCGGTGCAAATCACCACCACTTTTTCGGGCTCCGTGGCGACCAGCAGCGGCCAGACCGAAGCCATGCGTGCTTTGTTGGCGTTTTGGGCATCGCCAGCGTGCAAGACCTTGAAAGAGGAACACGGCATGCACGCCGCCTGAAGTTCGCCACCGCTGGGCACGCACTGCGCCGTGTGTCATTTGCTTTATGCCAATAAAGTATTTGGTGGCAGCGTTGTTAGATCAGAAAATTGGATCAATTGATTTTTCTGATCTGGTTTTTGAACGCCCATGAGCCCTCACTTTGCCTACCGCTGCACTTTGGTTGGAGCCGGTCCCGGTGACCCAGAACTGCTGACCCTCAAAGCCGTCAAAGCGATTGCCAATGCCACCTTGTTGCTGGTGGACGACCTGGTCAACGACGCCGTGCTGGCCCATGCCTCACCCACCGCACGCATTGTTCATGTGGGCAAACGCGGTGGTTGCCAAAGCACACCGCAGGCCTTCATCGACAAACTGATGATCACGGCCGTGCAAGCGGGAGAACGCGTGGTGCGTCTCAAAGGTGGCGACCCTTTCATTTTTGGCCGGGGCGGCGAAGAGGTCGAGCACCTGCGTGCCGCCGGCATCGATGTGGATGTGGTCAATGGGATCACCTCGGGTCTGGCGGGCCTGAGCAGCCTGGGCGCACCGCTGACGCACCGTGAGCACGCACACGGCGTGGTGTTCGTCACCGGCCATGCCAAACCCGGTGACAGCGGCACCGACTGGGTGCAACTGGCCCACACCGCCCAACAGGCCAAACTCACGCTGGTCATTTACATGGGCGTAAGCAGCCTCGATCACATCCAGCAAGGCTTGATGCAAGGCCTGCCCGCACACACCCCTGTGGCGGTGGTGCAGCATGCCAGTTTGCCGCAGCAGCGCGAGGCCCTCACCACGCTGGGTGAACTGGGCAGCACCATGGCCCGCGAAGGCCTGCAAAGCCCCAGCATCATCGTGGTGGGCGATGTGGTG
>CANGZO010000252.1 GCA_947458305.1 Comamonadaceae bacterium | reverse complement strand
CCTTCAGGGCTGTCAGTTGGCAAATTGTTCGTTGCCCACCATGCCCAGTTGGGTCAGGCCCAAGCGTTGCGCGGTGGTCAGCACCGTCACCGCGGCTTCGTAGCGCGCTTGGCCATGCGCGCGGATGTGCAGTTGGGGCTGAGGTTGCTGGGCAGCCGCCAGCCTGAGTTGCGCTTCCAATTCTGCTCGGTTGTCGATGGGCTTGCCGTTCCAGCGCCACTGCGATTGCGCGTCGATGTCGATGCGCACCACCAACGGCTCTTTGGGCGCAGCAGGGGTGGTCGTGGGCATGTCCAGATTGACCGCGTGCAGTTGTGCCGGAATGGTGATGATGAGCATGATGATCAAGACCAGCATGACGTCAATCAACGGTGTGGTGTTGATGTCCATCATCAAGCCGTTTTCATCGCTGTGGTCTGTGCCCAAATGCATGGCCATAGGGTGTCCTTGAGGTTCAGGGGCCGGGGTCAATGACAAAGCCCACTTGGGCAATGCCGGCCTGCTGCAGGGCGTGCATGACCCGCCCGACCGAGGCATAAGCGCTTTGCGCATCACCTCGTATCTGAACGTCGGGTTGGGGTTTCATGGCCGCGATTTTTTTCAGCCGTTCTTGCAAGTCCGTCTGGTTTTGGATGAGGGTGTCATACACAAAAACCTCACCGGCCTTGTTGACTGAGACAATCACCGTCTCTGGCCGTGCTTGACGCACCTCATGGCGCTCTTTGGGCAAGTCCACCTGAATGGATGTGGTCACCACGGGAATGGTGATCAGGAAAATGATGAGCAACACCAGCATCACGTCCACCAAGGGCGTGGTGTTGATGGTGCCCATCACCTCGTCGTCGGGTCCAGTGCCCACGCTGGGGCCAAGTGGCATGGCCATCAGCGTTTGGCCGAAGCGAGCAAGGCCGCGTGCACATCGGCACCGAAGGCGTTGACCTCTTCCATCACCGCCTTGTTGCGGCGCACCAGCCAGTTGTAGCCCAACACCGCGGGCACGGCCACAGCCAAACCGATGGCGGTCATGATGAGCGCTTCGCCAACGGGGCCGGCCACTTTGTCGATGCTGGCTTGCCCCGACATGCCGATCTTGACCAGTGCATGGTAGATACCCCACACCGTGCCAAACAAGCCGACAAAAGGTGCGGTGGAGCCCACGGTGGCCAACACGGCCAAGCCGTCTTGCAAGCGGCTTTGCACCGTGGTCATGGCCCGTTGCAGGCACATGACCACCCAGGCATTGAAGTCCACGGTGTTGTGCAGACCGGGGTGTTGGGCGGCGCCTTCCAGGCCTTTTTCTGCAATGAAGCGAAACGGGCTGGAGGCGTCGAGTGCATCGGCGGCTTGCCGCACCGATGTGGCTTGCTTGAAGCTGTTTTGAGTGGACGCCGCCAATTTCAGCAGTTTGGACTGTTCAAGGTATTTGGTCACGATCACGAACCAACTGCCCATGCTCATCAGCACCAAAATCAGCAAGGTGATCTTGGCCACTGCATCGCCTTGTGCCCATAAAGCCCCCAAGCCATAAGGATTCTCCGGCGTGGCAGCTGCAGATGAAGTGGCGGCACTGGGGTTGGATGCCCAACTGGTGGGGGCCATCAGCACGCCCAGACCCAGCAGCAGGTGGGCCAGATTGGTTCTGAAGTGGGTGAACATGTGAGTGAATCCTTGAGGCATTGACATGGGGTGTGAGGTGACCGAACTTTGTGTGCTCGTGTGAGGGGTTGTAAGGGCAGACGGGTTCATTCGAGGCGCCAGGTGTACTTCATGCTGGCCCAAGCTTGTTCGGGTTTGCCGTCCACCATAGCGGGGCGAAACTGGCACTTGGACAAACCCGCTCTGGCGGCCTCGTCAAGCCGTTTGAAGCCGGAGCTTTTTTCGACCTCGGATTGGATCACCTTGCCATCCACGCCCACCAAGAAGCGCAAGGCGACCGTGCCTTCTTCTTCCAAGCGTCGGGATGCGCTGGGGTATTCCGGCTTTTCACATTGGTTGACGTTCACGCCGGCGGCCGTGCGGATGGGCGCAGGCGTTGTGGCACGAGCGGGTGCAGCCGCAGCTGGCGCCGTGGTGGCAGGTGCAGCCGCAGGCGCGGCGGCAGCCTGAGGGGCTGAGGGCGCAGGTGCGGTCAAGATCGAATTGGAAGGTGTCGGTGTGCTGACTGCGGGCAATTCGATGGCTGGCGAAGTGGTGGACGAAGTGGGGGGCGATGGCGCTGGCTGCAGGGGTTGTGCCGGTGCAGGTTTGACAACCGGTGGTGTCGGCGGTGGGGGCGCGGCAGCAGGCGGTGGCGGTGTTTCTCGCGGGGTCTCGGTGAGCAAAAGCGCTTGCACGACGATCGGCATTTTTTGTACCACATCGCGCGTCAAGCCCACATGCACAGCCCAAAATAACAGGGCATGCAAAACAATCACCCAAGCCCAACCCGCCAGCGGGCGCTTGGGGCGGGGAAGTTGGAAAGAGGCGGTCTGCATGAAGAATGGCCAAGGCTGTGTTCGGCAGTATTTTGCGTGAAAAGGACCCACTTGGAGCCAGCGCTGCACAAACCCACCCCCAGCTCAGGATGTCACGGTGCAGGCCGCATGGTGAAGCCTTGGCCCGCTTGGTCTGTGACCAGGCGCTCCCCCTTTATCCAACGACCGCAATGGCCATGAACCGCTGTGCCCAACCAGGTGGCTGCAATGCGCTGTCCGTCGTGCGATTCTTCCATCGTGAACTCGCGTCCCTCCAGGTCGGCCACCACAAGGTGGCGTTGTTCGCCTTGCCGCAACTCCCCCCGCAAGCTGCCGATGTGCTCGGGGTGGGGTGCCAAGCTCAAGGCCCAAGGGGTGGACAGGCCTGCCATTTGCAATGACCAGTTGCCGACCAACTGGTCAGCCCCCAGCGTTTGTCCTGGCGGGCAGTCTGGCGTTTGCAGGGGCAGATTGCATCCGCTCAATGCCAGGGCCAACAGCAGGGCAGCGCTGCGGCCAGTGAGCCTGTTCAAAAGGGTGTTCATGGCTTGGCCTCAGCCGCAGCGGTGGCGGCGCGTTGTGCAAATTCAGCCCGTAGCGCTTTGAGTTTTTCACGCGGGTCTTCTTTGACGGTGTTTTCGTCCAGCCGCATCTCGGCAATGAATCGGCTGGGCAGGGCAGCCACGGTTTCACGGCCTTTTTTGCGGCGCCGGGTCCAGCTCACGGCCAGGCT
>CANGZO010000251.1 GCA_947458305.1 Comamonadaceae bacterium | reverse complement strand
TTCATCATGCCGTGCCATTTGCGCAACCACCATTGGCCAAACATATTGGCCACAAACACACCCGTGGCGAAAATGAACACAGCCACAATGGCCACGCCCAAACCGGGCACACCGCGCAGGTATTCGGCATTGGCATGAATGCCTGGAATCAGGGTGTCGGCCGCATGAAGCACCGCCCGGAAGATGCCGTCCAGCACCCCCACCAGCCACATGATGACCCACACCGTGATGCCCATAGGCAGCCACACCAGCAAGCCAGTGATGAAGTATTGTTTGAAGCTGCGGTTTTTCATGCGGGCAATCGGTGAAGGGCGGGACTCGTTGAAGCGCAATCAGCTTCAATGGCAGGCACAAGAAGCCGCGCAGGCGCCTGCACTGCTGGAAGTGGTCGAGGCAGACGATGCGTCACCGCCTGCAGAGACGGCAGGTGCAGGCGATGCCACAGCGTCGGCTGTGGCAGCAGCTGCTGGCACGGTGGTGGCTGCCGAGCCGCCGCCTTTGAAATCGGTGGCGTACCAGCCCGTGCCTTTGAGTTGAAAGCCTGGGGCTGTGAGTTGTTTGTTGAATTTCGGGGCACCGCAAGACGGGCAATCGGTCAGCGGCGCGTCGCTCATTTTTTGCAAAACATCCTTGGCATGGCCGCAGGCGTCGCATTTGTAAGCGTAAATGGGCATGGAAAAAGCCTTTGAAGGTGGTGCAAGAAAACCTTCAATTATAGGCTTGGCTGAGCCATCACGACTCAGCCGCCATGGGTTCAAAGGCGCGCCCTGGCCAGGCGTTCAACGAACCGTCGAATCATGGGCAGCGTGGCCCAAAGCACTGGCGATCGACTGACCCCGGTTGGGGAAAATCGTGGGCGTCAGGGAGCCCAGCAACATGCCCACGATAGACGCCATCAAACCCAGCAAGTTGGCAGGTATCAGGGTGTCGGGTATCCAAAAATTGAACACCAGCCAAGTGCCCACGCCCAACACCACCGAGAACAGAGCGCCTTGGGTGTTGGCACGCCGCCAGAAAGCCCCGGCCACCAAGGGCACAAATGCGCCGGTCAAGGTCACGTTGTAAGCGTTTTGCACCATTTCATACATGGTGCTCGTGCTGTTCATGGCAAACAACAAGGCGCACGACGTGAAACTGACCAATGTCACCCGCAAAAGCAGCAAAAACTGGCGATCGCTCATGCGGGGCACGAAAGGCTTGAGCACGTTTTCGGTGAAAGTGGCGGTGGGCGCCAACAAAGCGCCACTGGCGGTAGACAAAATGGCCGAGAGCAAAGCGCCAAAGAACAAGATTTGCGCCCACATCGGCATCTGCCCCAAGACCAAGTCAGGCAGGATGCGCTGAATGGCGCGGGCATCCTCTGACTCAAACAAAGCCTTCAGTTCGGGATGTGCAATCAAGGCCGCGTAGGCGATGTACAAAGGAATGAATGCAAAAACAAAGTACATCATGGCACCAATGACCGTGCCACGAACTGCGGTTTTTTCGTCTTTGGCACTGGTCATGCGCTGGAACACGTCTTGCTGCGGAATGGAGCCAAAAGCAAAAGCAAAAAAAGCACCGGCCATGGCCCACCAAGCGGCGGCATCCATGTCTGACGGGAACATGTCGAATTTGCCGTCGGCTGCTGCTTGAGCAATGACTTTGTCAAAGCCACCGGCGTTGCCTCCCACCAACAAGGCCACCGCCATCAGGCCCACCACGATCACCACCGTCTGAAACAAGTCGGTGAAAGCCACCGACCACATGCCGCCAAACACGGTGTAAACCAGCACGACGGCTGCGCCCATCATGATGGCGTGGTTCAGGTCAATGGCACCCGAAGACAACACATGGATGACCAAACCCAGCGCCGTCAGTTGCGCCGAAGTCCAGCCCAAATAAGACACCACAATCGCCACACTGGTCAAAACCTCCACCGACTTGCCGTACCGCACCTTGTAAAAGTCACCGATGGTCAACAGGTTCAGACGGTAAAACAGCTTGGCAAACAACAAAGCAGCCAACACCAAGCACACCGAAGCGCCAAAGGGGTCACCAGGGATGCCATTCAGGCCGTCTTTTGCAAAAGTAGCCGACACCGACAACACCGTTTCGGCACCGAACCAAGTGGCAAACACCGTGGCCACGTTCATGTAAAGCGGCAAACTTCGGCCTGCTACCAGGTAGTCTTTGGCCCCATGGACCCTGCGTGCTGCAAACAGACCAATACAAATGGTCACTGTCAAATAAGCGATCACAAAAGTCAGCAACACCTTCGTACCCTCCAGATATCAAAAATCACATGAACAGTTGCAAATGCATCGCAAGTTGCAAAACCGCCAAGGAGACCACAAAACCAAGCCCAGCGTAAATCAGGGTTTGCAGCAGTTTGTTGGTTCTGCGCTGTTCTGCCAACAAGTGCTCGATCTGCGCCGCATCGTTGGGACGCGGTTGCTTGAGGTAATCGCTCAGCAAACGCGGCAACTGGGGCAATAACTTGGCGTAGTGCGGGGCCTGGGCTTTGAGCTCCTCCCAGAGCTTTTTTGGTCCGATTTGCTCCAGCATCCAGGTTTCCAGAAAAGGCTTGGCCGTGCTCCACAGATCCAGCTCAGGGTCCAGATCGCGACCCAAGCCTTCGATGTTGAGCAAGGTTTTTTGCAGCAGAACCAGCTGCGGCTGGATTTCAACTTGAAAACGGCGTGAAGTCTGAAACAGGCGCATCAACACCATGCCCAAAGAAATCTCCTTGAGAGGGCGATCAAAGTAAGGCTCGCACACCGCGCGAATGGCCGACTCCAGCTCATCGACCCGCGTCTCGGCGGGCACCCAGCCGGACTCGATGTGCAGCTCGGCCACGCGTTTGTAGTCGCGGCGGAAAAACGCAGTGAAGTTTTGCGCCAGGTACTCCTTGTCGTACTCGGTGAGCGTGCCCACGATGCCAAAGTCGAGGGAGATGTAACGCCCAAAGGTCTCGGGAGCCAGACTGACCTGGATGTTGCCCGGGTGCATGTCCGCATGGAAGAAACCGTCGCGGAACACTTGCGTGAAAAACAGCGTCACACCATCGCGGGCCAGCTTGGGGATGTCGACACCCGCTTCGCGCAAACGGTCGACCTGGCTGATGGGCACGCCGTGCATGCGCTCCATGACGATGACCTCGGGGTGACAAAAGTCCCAGATCATCTCGGGGATCAGCACCAAATCAAGGCCTTGCATGTTGCG
>CANGZO010000250.1 GCA_947458305.1 Comamonadaceae bacterium | reverse complement strand
GGTGCGCTTGGCCTGCAGGGGGCACACCGGCCCGCACCAAGCCAT
This sequence comes from Comamonadaceae bacterium, assembly GCA_947458305.1. Lineage (GTDB taxonomy): Bacteria > Pseudomonadota > Gammaproteobacteria > Burkholderiales > Burkholderiaceae_C > Limnohabitans_A. Next base: position 3,172 of record CANGZO010000250.1, on the reverse strand, counting down.
GGTGGTTGGCCATGCGGGTGATGAAGTTCAGCAGGCAAGGCAGGTTCTGGTTTTCTCCGTTCAGAACTTCCAGACCCAGGCGCACCAGGCGCAAGGTGTTTTCGGTGCGTTCGGTGTAGCGACCCATCCAGAACAGGTTTTCTGCAGCACGGCTCGTGACCAAGCGCTGGCGCTGCGCGCTCGCGTCGCTGGCGGTTGGGATGACCTGGGCGGCGCTGGCGTCCAAGGTTTGTGCAGTTGGAGCGGCAGGGCTTTGCACCCACACATCGGCACTGCTGCCGCCACGTTGCATCGAGGCGATGCCTTCGCGCGTGCCCAAGCGGGCCAAACCGCCGGGCAAGACTTGCCAGCCGCCTTGCGCGTCGGTAACGGCAAAGACCCGCAATACCACCGGTCGGGACTGGATGCTCGAGACGCCATCGGCTCGGGTTTGCCAAGTGGGTTGGTGCGACAGCGGCAACCAAGACTGCAAAGTGTGGGCGTCGGGGTCGCGCAAGATGCGGCCAGCCCATTCGTTTTGTTCTTGGCGTGACAGCTTGTGGCCCAGCACCGGCTCAAAGCTTTGGCGGTCGGTGTGGTGGGGGTAAGTGGGTTTGATCACGCAGCTTGTGATGCGGGGCAACACATCTTGCAGCGCAGCGGCTTCGCCGCACCACCAGCTGGGGATGGCGGGCAGCACCAGCGCTTGGCCCAGCAGGCTTTTGGCCAGTGCGGGCATGAAGCCCAGCAGCGCGTTCGATTCCAAAAACCCCGAGCCCGGTGTGTTGGCCACCAAGACGTTGCCGCTGCGCACCGCTTGCAGCAGGCCAGGCACACCCAAGGTGGACTCGGCACGCAGCTCTAACGGATCCAGCCAGTCGTCGTCCACGCGTTTGAGCAAGCCGTGCACCGGCTGCAGGCCTTGCAGGGTTTTGAGGTACAGCTTTTGGTCGCGCACCGTCAGGTCGTTGCCCTGCACCAGGCTCAGGCCCAGATAGCGGGCGAGGTAGGCGTGCTCGAAATAAGTTTCGTTGTAAGGGCCTGGGGTGAGCAGTGCAATGTGCGCCGAGGCACCTGCCGGGCTTCTGGCCTTGATGCCGTCGATCAAGGTGCGGTAGGTCTCGGCCAAGCGCTGTACGGGCATGGCCTCAAAGGCTTGCGGAAACTGCCGCGATACGATCTGCCGGTTTTCGAGCAAGTAGCCCAAACCCGACGGCGCTTGTGTGCGCTGCGACAGCAGCCACCAAAGGCCATCCGGCCCACGCGCCAAATCAAACGCGGCTAGCGACAAAAACCGCCCACCCACCGGGGCCACCCCCTGCATGGCGGGCAAATACGCGGGGTGGCCTTGCACCAAAGCAGCGGGCAGCTGGCCACTCAACACGAGTTGCTGCGGCCCATAGGCATCGGCCATGATGTTTTCCAGCAGCTGCATGCGCTGCAGCACGCCCGATTCGATCTGCTGCCAGTCCTTGTGGCCCAGCATGAGCGGGAACAAATCGAGCGACCAGGGGCGTTGCGGCTGATCAGCGGCGGCATACACGTTGTAGGTGATGCCGTTGTCGCGCACTTGCCGCTGCACGTGTTGCATCCGGGTGTTCAGTTCGGCTTCACGGGCCTGAGTTGACTTGTCCAGCGGGTCGATGAAGCGCTGCCACAGGCTGCTGACGGTCTGCGGTGTCAGGGCAGGGTTGGGTGTTTTGACGGGTGGGGTGACCGCCCCTCGCAGCTCGTCCCAATGCCCCACGGGTGCCCGCTCTTGCTCAAGGGCCAGCCAGGTCATGGCGTGCGCTTCATCGGTGTCGTTCGGAGAGTGAGAAGGCCCATTCATCGGTTCATTGTCGTTGATCCACAGCGCCGCAAATCCAGCGTGTAAGGGAACTCCGGGCTGGCGTGCAGCAGGCCGTTGGCTTGCAGGGTCGGCAGTTGTTTCATGGCCCCGGGCGTGTGGCCCATGCGGAAGAAGCGCGCCAGGCGACGGCTTTCGGCTTCGTAGGCGTTGACCGGGAAGCTGTCGTAGCTGCGCCCACCGGGGTGCACCACATGGTATTGGCAGCCACCGAGAGACCGTTTCATCCAGGTGTCCACCAAATCCACCGTGAGCGGCGCGTGAACGCCGATGCTGGGGTGCAGCGATGAGGGCGGGTTCCAAGCTTTGTAGCGCACGCTCGCCACGTACTCGCCCACCACGCCCGTGGGCTGCAGGGGCAGGGGGTGGCCGTTCACCGTGATGGTGTGGCGTGCCGGGTTCATGCCACTCACATGCACCTCGATGCGCTCCAGCGACGAGTCCACATAACGGGCGGTGCCGCCCGCGCTGCTTTCTTCACCCATGACGTGCCAGGGTTCCAGCGCGTTGCGCAGCGTCACCACCGCGCCATCGACCTTGACTTGGCCGACCAGCGGGAAGCGGAACTCAAAATGTGGCGCGAACCAGCTCGGGTCAAAGTGAAAGCCTGCGTCACCCAGCTCCGTCAGCACGTCGTCAAAGTCTTTGTGGATCCAGTGCGGCAGCATGAAGCGGTCGTGCAGTTCGGTTCCCCAACGGGTCACGGGCGCTGAATACGGCGCGTCCCAAAAGCGCGCCACCAGCGCGCGCAGCAGCAACTGCTGCACGATGCTCATCCGCGCATGCGGCGGCATCTCAAACGCGCGCAGCTCCAGCAGGCCCAGCCGCCCGGTGCTGCTGTCGGGTGAATACATCTTGTCGATGCAAAATTCGCTGCGGTGGGTGTTGCCCGTCACGTCAATGAGGATGTTGCGCAGGCTGCGGTCAACGATCCATGGCGGCATGTCCTCGCCATGGTTTTGCCGGTGGCGCACGATCTCGCGCAGGGCGATTTCCAACTCGTACACCTGGTCGTTGCGTGCCTCGTCCACACGCGGGGCCTGGCTGGTCGGCCCAATGAACATGCCGCTGAACAAATAGCTCAGGCTCGGGTGGTTGTGCCAATACAGGACCAGGCTGGCCAGCAGTTCGGGGCGGCGCAAAAACGGGCTGTCGGCCGGGGTCGCCCCGCCCATCACCATGTGGTTGCCGCCGCCGGTGCCGGTGTGGCGACCATCGGTCATGAACTTCTCGGCCGACAGGCGCGTCTCGAAAGCGGCTTGGTACAAGAATTCGGTGTGGTTCACCAGCTCGGCCCAGTTGTGGGCGGGGTGGATGTTGACCTCGATCACGCCGGGGTCGGGC
>CANGZO010000249.1 GCA_947458305.1 Comamonadaceae bacterium | reverse complement strand
GTTCCAGCCTTTTGGCGGTTTCCCTGACGGCGTCAAGGTCGAGAACAGCTTTGTCACCTTGCCCGACTTGCCGGGCATTGGCTTTGAAGGCAAGGCCGACCTGTACCGCGAAATGAAGGCCTTGGCGTCTTGAACCGAGGTGCCAACGGTCTGGGGCTTGGGCTCAGCGTTGGCGCAGCGCCCACTGGGCGGCAACGGCCAGCAGCGTGAAGGCCAGCATCATCCAGCCCAGATTGACGGCGCCTTCGTGCGGCACCAGCCCGACCAGGTAGCCGCCTGTGGCGCCGGTCAGTTGCTGCATCAGGCCTGCGACTGCTGCTGCCGATCCCGCCAGCGCAGGCAACACACTGACGGTGCCTGCCAGCGCGGGCGGGTTGATCAGGCCATGGCCCAGACCCAGCAAAAGCAGTGGCAGGGCCACAGCCAGCGCGGTTTGTACGCCACCCAAGGCCAGTGCCAGCATGATGAGCAAGCCTGCCACCGTGAGGGTTTGGCCCCAGGCCATGACCCGCGATTCCCCCATCTGCTGGATCAGGCGCGAGGTCATGAAGTTGCCCGCAATGTATGAAATCGGCACGGCCATGATGAACCAGCCAATCCCATCCGGTCCGATGCCGTAGCCCTTGAGCACGATGGGCGCGCCCGCGAGGAAAGCATAAAACGTGGCGGTGGTGGCCGCCAGGATGGCGACGTACAGCAAAAAGCGCGGCTCGCGCAGCAAGCGGGCATAAGCAGTGAGCATCGCGCGCAGCCAATGGCCATCCGCTGGCGCAGGTTTGGCGACACGCGGCAACCCCCACCAGGCGGCTGCCAGCAGCACCGCGGCCAAAACCGCCAGCAACACAAAGTTGAGCTGCCAACCCCAGCGGACATGCACTTGCCCACCGATCAGCGTCGCCAGCGGCGGGCACATGCCCAGCGCCATGCCGATGTAGGCCATGACCCGCGTGCGCTGCGCACCGGTGAACAGGTCTTGCACCATGGAGCGGCCGACCACCATGCTGGCGGCGCTGCCTGCGCCTTGCAGCACGCGGGCTGCGGTGAGTGTGGCGATGTCGGTGGCCAGCGCGGCCATGACCGAGGCCAGCCCTGCCACCACCAGACCGATCATCAGGATGGGCTTACGCCCATGTCGGTCCGACAAGGGGCCGTACACCAACTGCAAAGCCCCATAGGCCACCACATAGCCGCTGAAGGTCAGCTGCACATCGGCTTGGCGGGTGTCAAAAATGGCACCCCATTCCTGCATGGAGGGCAGGCACAAGGTCATGGCCAAAAGGCCGAATGAAATTTGCGCCAGCAGGTTGGCAATCAGCCACGGGCTGTGACCTGCCTGTGCCTGGCCTTGGGTGCCCAGCGCAGCACGCATCTCAGCTGCGCTGCAGTTTGTAAACCGCTGTGCCCGCCATCAGGTTGGGCAGGCTGCGCACTTCTTGGCCGCGTTGCAAACCAAAAGCGTCGACCACCTGCAAATGGTTTTTGCGGGCCAGATCGCCGAAGTCGGCGTAGGTGCCCACGCGGATGTTGGGCGTGTCGTACCACTGGTAGGGCAGGCGCTTGGTCACCGGCATGCGGCCTTGCAATACGCTCAGGCGGTTGAACCAGTGCGCAAAGTTGGGAAAGGCCACGATGCCTACGCGGCCCACGCGCACTGTTTCGCGCAACATGGTTTCGGCGTTGCGCAGGTGTTGCAGCGTGTCGATTTGCAGGACCACGTCAAACGACTGGTCGGCAAACAAGCTCAGACCTTCGTCCAGGTTCAGCTGCAGCACGTTCACGCCGCGCTGCACACAGGCTTGCACATTGGCATCGTCCAGCTCCACGCCATAGCCGGTGCAGCCTTTGTGTTGCTGCAGGTGCGCCAGCAGCGCACCATCGCCGCAGCCCAAATCGAGCACGCGCGCGCCTTGCGGCACCAGCCGTGCGATGGCTTGGATCATCAAAGCATCGCTCATGCGGCACCGCCTTCTTGCAAAGACTTGGCCATGTTGGCAAAGTAAGAGCGCACCACGTTCATGTAACGCGCATCGTCCAACAAAAAGGCGTCGTGCCCATGCGGCGCGTCGATTTCGGCATAGCTCACGTCGCGGTGGTTGTCGAGCAAGGCCTTGACCATTTCACGGCTGCGGGCGGGCGAGAAACGCCAGTCGGTGCTGAAGCTGACCAGCAAAAATTTGCAGCTGGCGCGAGCCAGCGCTTTGGACAGGTCGCCACCAAAGGCGCGGGCCGGATCAAAGTAATCGAGCGCCCGGGTGATCAGCAAATAGGTGTTGGCGTCAAAGTACTCGCTGAACTTGTCGCCCTGGTAACGCAGATAGCTTTCGATTTGGAACTCCACGTCTTGCGTGGAATATTTGTAACCGGTGGCGTTGTGCGTCACGGCTTCGCGCAGCTCGCGGCCAAATTTTTCGTTCATCACGTCGTCGCTCAAATACGTGATGTGGCCGATCATGCGGGCGATGCGCAGGCCGCGCTTGGGCACCACGCCCTGTGCGTAAAAGTGGCCGTCGTTGAAATCCGGATCGGTCACGATGGCGCGACGCGCCACTTCGTTGAAGGCGATGTTTTCGGCGTTCAGGTTGGGCGCGCTGGCCACCACCACCGCGTGTTTCACGCGCTCGGGGTATTGCAGCGTCCAAGACAGCGCCTGCATGCCGCCCAAGCTGCCACCCATCACAGCGGCCAACTGTTCAATGCCCAAAGCGTCGAGCAAGCGGGCCTGAGCGTTGACCCAGTCTTCCACCGTCACCACCGGAAAGTCTGCGCCGTAAACGCGACCGGTGTCGGGGTTCACATGCATCGGGCCGGTGGAGCCAAAGCAAGAGCCCAGGTTGTTCACCCCGATCACAAAGAACTGGTTGGTGTCGAGGGATTTGCCAGGGCCGATCATGTTGTCCCACCAGCCCAGGTTTTTGGGTTGGTCGGCATAGACCCCCGCCACATGGTGCGAGGCATTGAGCGCGTGGCAGATCAGCACCGCGTTGGACTTGTCAGCGTTGAGCGTGCCATAGGTCTCGTAGCTCAATGAATAGCCACGGATGGACGCACCGCTTTGCAAAGGCAAAGGGGCTTCAAACAGCATGCTTTGAGGTTCGGCGATCAGCATCGAATGTGTTCAGGTGTGCAAAAAAACAAAACCCGGCTTCGCAGTCAGCTGGGCCGGGTGTCTGTGAGTTGAAACACACGCCATTTAGCTGAATTTCGAAACCATCATGGTTTCGGCGCCC
>CANGZO010000248.1 GCA_947458305.1 Comamonadaceae bacterium | reverse complement strand
CAGCCGTACCCACCATCAAGCAGAACACCAGAGCCAGGAAGTTCTTGCGGGCCACATCGCGTGCAGCGTCGTCTTTGCCTGGGAAGGGCTCAGCATGACGCAGGGGTGGGTTGGCCCGTGGTGCATTGGCAGCGCGCGCAGCGGTGTAAGCCGCTTTGGCAGCAGCCTCGTCTTTGGGCAGAGCTGCCAAAGCCTTTTCAGCGGCCTGGATGTCAGCTGCCGGTGCGTTGGCAGCCTTCAGGTCTTCCAGCTTTTTGGTGGCTGCTTCTTTGTCAGCGGCCATGGCTGCTGGCACATCTTTCAGCTTTTCAGCGGCTGCATCGGCACGTGCTTTGAAGATACCGCGAACTTCGAGTTCTTTGGGGTCTTTCAGCAGTTGCTCTTCTTTGGCGGTCACTTTTTCAAGCAAGTAGCCATAAGAGACTTGAGGCAGAGGATTGCTGGTGTGTTTCACCGACAACCAAACCACGGGGATCATGTAGGCCACGATCAGGATCAGGTACTGCGCCACCTGAGTCCAGGTCACAGCGCGCATACCGCCCAAGAACGAGCAAACCAAGATACCGGCCAAGCCGACATAAACGCCCACGTCGAAGGACAGGCCAGTCAGACGGGCTGTGATCAAGCCCACGCCGAAGATCTGTGCCACCACGTAAACGAAAGACACCAAGATGGCCGCAAATACGCCAATCAGGCGGGCCATGTTGCCGCCGTAACGTGCGCCCAAGAAGTCAGGGATGGTGAACTGGCCAAACTTACGCAGGTAAGGTGCCAAGAACAAGGCCACCAAGCAGTAGCCGCCGGTCCAACCCAAGATGAAGGCCAAACCGCCATAACCCGTCAGGTAGAGCGTACCGGCCATACCGATGAAGGAAGCGGCCGACATCCAGTCAGAGCCGGTGGCCATGCCGTTGTAGATGGCTGGCACGCGGCGACCGGCCACGTAGTATTCGGCCGCATCGTTGGTGCGGCTGATCACACCAATGCCGCCGTACAAGAGCACGGTGGCTGCCAAGAAGGCGTAACCGATGTACTCTTTGGGCATGCCCATTTGCTCAAGGATGGCGAGCACGATCACGAAGGCCGCGAAGCCACCGCCGTAGAAAAGGAAGACCTTGTTCAGAGATTTCTGAAACTGGCTTTGGGTTTGCCCCGTTCCGTCAAAAACGCTCATGCTTCTTCTCCTTCTGCAACGCCATATTCCTTGTCAAGGTTGTTCATATAGCGGGCGTAATACCAAATGATCAGGCAGTACACGATCAATGCGCCTTGGGCTGCGACCCAAAACGAGAACGGCCAGCCAAAAAAGCTGAACGTCAAGTCACGCGAAAAAAATAAAACCACGAACGTGACAAAGAACCACAGGGCCAGCAATAGCCCCGTGATCCTTAAGTTTTTGCCCCAGTATTCCTGGTGCCTTGCAGTGAGCTGCATCGTCATCTCCTTCTCGTTAAAAAATCAAAATACCAACTGTCACATTTAAATTTGTTGCCCCAAGCTGGAGGTCAGGGACTCACATGAGCGTGTTCAACTTGAGCCCTGTTTCGCGCTCGAGTTGTGCGGCGACCTTGGGCTCGAAACCGTTCAGGTGGCGCATGACTTCCAGCGCCTTATCGGGGTCCTGCATCTCCATGTGCACACGGGCCATTTGGTACCAGGCGTAAGGGCTCATGGATTGCAGTTCGGTGTTGCGCTTGAAAGCGACCAACGATTCTTCGAATCGCCGTTGGCGCACCAGCACCAATCCCAGGCCATACCAGGCGCGGTCCATTTTTTGGTCAATTTGGAGGGCGGCTCTGAACGCGTGTTCTGCCTCTTGGCTGCGTCCCAACTCTTCGCACACAAATCCCACGTTGAAATGCGCATTGGCATTGGCCGGGGTGAGCGCCAAGGCGCGCTCGAAAAACCCCAAGGCCTGAACCAAGCGACGATCGTTCAATTCGTTGTAACCCAGGCTGTTCAGGGCCAAGACATCGTGAGGATTGAGTTTCAGGATGTCTTGAAACACCTCGTGGGCTCTGCGGCGCATGCCCACGACCAAGAGCGCCTTGGCTTGGAGGCGCAGCCAAAAGCACCTGCTTCGGTGGGAGGTGCTGGGGTTGGCGGTAGAGAGTTGGGTTTTCACTGACATGCTGCGATACCCATTTCGAGGCAGAGTTCGATCTTCCATTGCACCACCACGACCCAAGCGATCAAAAGCCAGCTGCTGGTGGCCAAGGGGATGTGTCGGTCCAGGATCAATTTGGGGCTGATCTTGCGGGTGATCCAAAGCGCGGGTTTGGAGGCCACATCGAGCAGTTGATAAAAAACGTTGTTGTCACGGTTGTTGCCCGCCAGCAATCCCAGCAAGAAACGCCCGACGATGAACATCAAGGACAGTTCAATCAGACTCTTGGCAATGACGACGGCAAGCAGCATAAGGTTCCATTTTTGGGGTGACCCGGTAAGTTTTTTTGGATTCTATGGGCAAGCTTGCAATCGTCCAAACCCAGCGAGTCCCAGTCAAAACCTGACGGCAGGCCTTGTAAAACCTTATTTTTTCAAGCTTATTCTGCGGCCTCGCTCGGGGAAAATGTCAAGCTGACAAAAGCCTGACAAATTGCTGTCCGAAGGCTTACAGCCTTGGCGATAGGGGCTTGAGGGAAAACACTTAGGAGAATTGCGTGATTTCACAACGCAAACGCAGGTGTTATCCCTGCTCTGTTGGCAGCCATGAAGCCCCCATTGGATGGGGGCAGGCGTGCAGCGTCAGCGGCGCAGGTGTGCAATCAGCCGCGCCAGCACCAGCACGGGGACAAGAATGATCAGGTTGGAGATCAGGCCTGCGGCGATTTCTTGGCTGAGCGTTTCCGTGCGGCCAGACAATGTGCTCGGCACGATCACGGCCACGAACACCACGCCGGCGATCAAGGGCAAGACGCGCCCAGTCACCGTGGAGGTTCTGAGCATGGTGACCACCAAGGCAATGATCAGACCGATGCGAAACACGTCGCTCAATTGCGAGAACACAAGCTCAATCACGGTGTCATTTCCTAAGGGGTGAAGTGCGCATAGAGTTTGCCATGGTCTGCGCCTTGCAAGTCGGGCCGGTTGGGACAAGCCCGATTTGTAAGAAGCCAACCGGCCCGTTGCCTTGTCAGGGGCAACGCAGCCGTGAAACCCGAGCTCAGCCCAGTGAAAGACCGAGTCGGGTTGGGGTTGGATTTATCGGGCGTCGCGATCGCCTGCGAAGATGTCCT
>CANGZO010000247.1 GCA_947458305.1 Comamonadaceae bacterium | reverse complement strand
GCAGCTCATAACGGAAGAAGTAGCGGCAAGCGGCACGACGGCCCTGCGCTGCCGGGCTGTTGTCGTTGCCCAAGCTGCTGGCCACGTCGAGCCAAATCCAGGCGATCACGGTGTGGCCAAAGGCCTGCAGATACGGGACGGCGTTGGCCAAAGCCTGTGCAGGTTCGGCGCCTGCCCAAGCTTGTTGGGTGGCTTGGCCCACGTGCTGGAGGGCATCACGCAAGGCGGCGGCCTCTGGGGCCCAATTCGATTCGGCTTGGGAGGCTGTAGCCAGCATGCGCTCGGCCAGCAACTTCAGGCCCCGCCCGTTTTCCATCAAGACCTTGCGGCCCAACAAGTCCATGGCCTGGATGCCGTGCGTGCCCTCATGGATCATGTTCAGACGGTTGTCACGCCAGTATTGTTCGACCGGGAAATCCCGCGTGTAGCCATAGCCGCCGTGGATCTGGATGGCCAGGCTGTTGGCCTCCAGGCACCATTCACTGGGGAAGCTCTTGACGATGGGCGTCAGCACCTCCAATAGCAGGCGCGCCACATCGGCGTCTTCGGCTGTGCCCGTGTGTTGTTCGTCCACCAAGCGGGCGCAGTACAAAGCAAGGGCCAGAGCGCCTTCGCTGTAGGATTTTTGGGCCAACAGCATGCGCTTGATGTCGGTGTGTTCGATGATGCGCACCTGCGGCTGGCTGGCATCCTTTCCCCCCGCCCCTGTCGGTCTGCCTTGTGGGCGGTTTTTAGCGTAATCCAGGCTGGCGTAGTAACCGGCCATGCCGAGCATGGTGGCGGCCATGCCCACGCCGATGCGGGCTTCGTTCATCATGTGGAACATGCAGCGCAGGCCTTCTCCGGGCTTGCCGACCAGATAGCCCAGGGCGCCGCTTCCTGCGCCGTCCAAGCCTGCGCCGGCTTCACCGCGCACGGGGTACTTGCCCTCGCCAAAGTTGAGCAGCGTGTTGGTCGTGCCGCGCCAGCCGCATTTGTGGTTCAGGCCCGCCAGCGCCACGTCGTTGCGCTCGCCGGTCAGTTGGCCGTCGGTGCCCACCATCTTTTTGGGCACGATGAACAGCGAAATGCCTTTCACGCCGTGCACCAATTGGCCATTGGCGTCGGGAATCTTGGCCAGCACCAAATGGATGATGTTCTCGGAGAGTTCGTGCTCGCCCGAAGAGATCCACATCTTGTTGCCCTTGAGGCGGTAACGTGCGCCTAATGCGTCAGATTCAAAGCCCTCGCCGTCCGGCGTGGCGCGGGTGGTCACATCGCTGAGCGAAGAGCCCGCTTGCGGTTCTGACAGGCACATGGTGCCTGAGAAGCGGCCCGAAAATTCGTTGGCCGCAAACACCTTCTTTTGCAAGTCGGTGCCGTGCACCATCAGCAAATTGGCGTTGCCACTGGTGAGCATGCCGGAGCCGATGCTGACCGAGGCCATGGCAAAAAATGCGTTGGCTGCGGCTTCCACCGTGTAGGGCAACTGCATGCCGCCGATCTCATAGTCTTGCGCGGCGCTGAGCATGCCCGATTCGGCATAGGCCTTGTAGGCGTCGTGTGTGGCCTGGGGCAATATGACTTTTTCGCCGTCAAAGTGGGGTTCTTGTGTATCGACCAGGCGGTTGAACGGGGCGTATTTTTCGCGCGCGATGCGCTCGCAGGTGTCCAGCACCGCGTCAAAGGTTTCACGCGAGTGGTCAGCAAAGCGTTCGCGACTTTGCAGGCTTTCGACCTTCAGCCAGTCGTGCAGCAAAAAATCAACGGTGGGGCGCAGGCTCATGTTTCAACTTTCAAGTTCGCTTTTCGCGGTCAGAGACCGCTCCTACAAACACGACAACAAAAAAGGGGCAGAGGTCTGGATGTCCTCTGCCCCTTTTGGATCAACAACCTATAAGACAGGCATTACAGCACTTCAAAAATGCCGCAAGCGCCCATACCGCCGCCGATGCACATGGTCACTGCCACGCGCTTAGCGCCACGGCGTTTACCTTCGATCAAGGCGTGGCCCGTCAGGCGCTGGCCCGATACGCCGTAGGGGTGACCCACCGCGATGGCGCCGCCGTTCACGTTCAAACGATCAGCCGGAATGCCCAGTTTGTCGCGGCAATACAGCACCTGCACCGCAAAGGCTTCGTTGAGTTCCCACAAATCGATGTCTTGGACGGTGAGGCCCAAACGGGCCAAGGCTTTGGGCACGGCATAGACCGGGCCAATGCCCATCTCGTCAGGCTCACAACCGGCCACCGCAAAACCCAAGAAACGTCCCATGGGTTTGAGGCCACGCTGTTCTGCCAGCTTTTCGTCCATCAGCACGCAAGCGCCTGCACCATCCGAAAACTGGCTGGCGTTGCCTGCGCTGACCAGGCCACCTGGCAAGGCCGAGCGCAGGCCACTGATGGCTTCAACGGTCGTTCCCTCACGCAGACCTTCGTCGACACTCACCGTGACTTGCTTGGTGGTCAAACCCATGACCTTGTCCACCACACCCGCAGTCACGGTAATCGGTGCGATTTCGTCGCTGAAGAAACCCGCCGCTTGAGCAGCACAGGCCTTTTGCTGACTGGCTGCGCCATAAGCGTCCATCACGTCACGGCCAATCTTGTAGCGCTTGGCCACTTGCTCAGCCGTTTGCAACATGTTCCAGTAAATCTCCGGCTTCATCTTGGCCAAAGCCAAGTCCTGCATCATGTGCAGGTTCATTTCTTGCTGCACGCAAGAGATGCTTTCGACGCCACCGGCGACATACACCTGGCCTTCGCCAGCGATGATGCGTTGTGCAGCCAGTGCAATGGTTTGCAGGCCCGAGGAGCAAAAGCGATTCACGGTCATGCCCGACACGGAAATCGGCAAACCAGCCTTGAGGGCGATTTGGCGTGCAATGTTCGCACCCGTTGCGCCCTCGGGGCTGGCGCAACCCATGATGACGTCCTCCACCTCAGCGCCATCAATGCCTGCGCGGGCCACAGCGTGTTGTACGGCATGCCCGCCCAAAGTGGCGCCATGGGTCATGTTGAAGGCACCCTTCCAGCTCTTGGCCAATGGGGTGCGTGCGGTGGATACGATGACAGCATTCGTCATGATGAAAACCTTTCATGTGGGTAAGCAGTCGAAAAAACCGCCTTCCCGAAAATTAAAAAATCAGTTGAATGTCTTGCCTTCAGCCACCAAGCGTGCCAACAGAGGCGCGGGTTGCCAGAATTGGGCGTCGTCGTGCGGGTTCTTGGCAAAGCGCTTCATGGCTTCGGCCACATTGAACAAGCCAATGGTGT
>CANGZO010000246.1 GCA_947458305.1 Comamonadaceae bacterium | reverse complement strand
GTGGTCGTGCTGGATTACGGCAAAAAAATCGGCGACGGGACTCCCGAAGAAGTGCGCAACAACGAAGACGTGATCAGTGCCTATTTGGGCACCAGTCACTGAGGAGAAAAGAACATGGCATTTTTCCTGGAAGCTCTTTTTGGCGGTCTGATGGCCGGCATGCTCTACGCCCTGGTGGCGCTTGGTTTTGTTTTGATTTTCAAGGCCTCGGGTGTTTTCAATTTCGCGCAAGGTGCGATGGTGTTGTTCGCTGCTTTGGCCATGGCGCGTTTTTCCGAATGGGTGCCCGGCTGGTTGGGCATTGAAGACAAGTTCTTGGGCAACCTGATCGCCTTCGTGTTGGCTGCCGCCATCATGTATGTGCTGGCCTGGCTGATCGAGCGTCTGGTGCTTCGTCACTTGGTCAACCAAGAAGGCGTGACCTTGCTGATGGCCACCTTGGGCATCACCTATTTCCTGGACGGTTTGGGTCAGACCATTTTCGGCAGCGACATCTACAAGATCGATGTGGGCATGCCCAAAGACCCGGTGTTCCTGTTCGACTCGGTTTTCCCCGGTGGTGTGCTGGTCAACCTCGAAGACGTGTATGCGGCTTGCATCGCAGCTTTGTTGGTGGTGGTTTTGTCGCTGTTCTTCCAGAAAACTGGCACCGGCCGCGCCCTGCGTGCGGTGGCCGATGACCACCAGGCGGCCCAGTCGATCGGTATTCCACTCAACCGCATCTGGGTGATTGTGTGGTTTGTGGCGGGTATCACTGCCTTGGTGGCCGGCATCATCTGGGGTTCCAAAATGGGCGTGCAGTTTTCCTTGACGACTGTCGCGCTGCGTGCCTTGCCCGTCATCATTTTGGGTGGTTTGACTTCCGTGCCCGGCGCCATCATTGGTGGCCTGATCATTGGTGTGGGCGAGAAACTGTCCGAGGTTTACCTGGGGCCCTATGTGGGCGGTGGCATTGAAATTTGGTTTGCCTACGTGCTGGCGCTGGTGTTCTTGCTGTTCCGTCCGCAAGGCCTGTTCGGCGAAAAGATCATCGACCGCGTGTAAGGAGAGAAAAACATGTTCTACAGAGAAAATGGTCAATTCAAGACCTCTTACCGCAGCGACCAGCAAATCTTTGCCATCGCGCAAGACCGTTGGGCCATCCTGGCGCTCATCGCTTTCGCCTTCATCGGTGTGCCTTTTTTGGCCGATGAATACATGTTCCGCGCGATCTTGATTCCTTTCCTGATTTTGGCTTTGGCCGCTTTGGGGGTGAATATTCTGGTGGGTTATTGCGGTCAGATTTCATTGGGTTCGGGTGCCTTCATGGCGGTGGGCGCCTACATGGCTTACAACACCTATGTGCGCATCGAGGGCATGCCCTTGATCGTGGCCTTATTGGCCGGGGGCTTTTTTGCCACGTTGGTGGGCATGTTCTTCGGCATTCCCAGCTTGCGCGTCAAGGGACTCTATCTGGCGGTGGCCACGCTGGCAGCACAGTTCTTTTGCGACTGGGCCTTCTTGCGAGTGGGTTGGTTCACCAACAACAACGCATCCGGCTCGGTCTCGGTGTCCAATTTGAGTCTGTTTGGCTGGACCATCAATTCGCCGTTGGAAAAGTACCTGTTCTGCCTGGCTTTTCTGGTGGTGTTCGGTTTGTTGGCTAAAAACCTGGTGCGTTCGGCCATTGGCCGTGAGTGGATGGCCATTCGCGACATGGATGTGGCTGCTGCTGTCATTGGTATCCGTCCCATGTATGCCAAGCTCAGCGCGTTTGCTGTCAGCTCTTTCATCATTGGCGTAGCGGGTGGCCTGTGGGGTTTTGTGCACCTGGGGTCCTGGGAGCCAGCGGCGTTCTCGATTGACCGCTCTTTCCAGTTGCTGTTCATGGTCATCATCGGTGGTATGGGCTCCATCATGGGCAGCTTTTTCGGTGCCGCTTTCATCGTGATCTTGCCGATTTTCCTCAACCAGTTCTTGCCCTGGATGGGCAGTCTGGTGGGGGTCACCATCTCCACGGCCCTGGTGTCGCACACCGAATTCATGATTTTTGGCGCGCTGATTGTTTGGTTCCTGATCGTGGAGCCGCATGGCCTGGCCAAACTGTGGTCGGTGGCCAAACAAAAGCTGCGTCTGTGGCCTTTCCCTCACTGATTTTCATTGCGATTTTTCCCCAAGTGCTTCCACCTTTTTTAACAGGAGACAAACCATGAAGCTTCGTCAACTCGTCCTTGCTACCACTGTGGCAGCTGCTGGCCTTGCCAGTGCGCTGGTCAGTACGGTCGCTACCGCTCAAACCAAAGAGCAATTTTTCCCAGTGCTGGTCTACCGCACAGGCGCTTATGCGCCCAACGGCGTTCCGTTTGCCAACGGCTACGTCGATTACCTCAAGCTGGTCAATGCGCGCGGCGGCATCAACGGCGTGAAGGTGTCTTTTGAAGAGTGCGAAACCGGCTACGCTACCGACCGCGGTGTGGAGTGCTATGAGCGTCTGAAAGGCAAAAATGGCGGTGCCACAGTGTTCCAGCCACTGTCCACCGGCATCACGTTTGCATTGACCGAAAAAGCCCCCATCGACAAGATCCCATTGATCACGGCCGGTTACGGCCGCAGCGAGTCGGCTGACGGTGGTGTGTTCAAGTGGAACTTTCCCTTGGCTGGCACCTACTGGGTGGCTGGTGACGTGATCATCCAGGACATCGGCAAAAAGGCCGGTGGTCTCGACAAGCTCAAGGGCAAGCACATCGCTTTGGTCTACCACGACAGCCCATTCGGCAAAGAAGCCATTCCAATCTTGCAAGAGCGCGCGGCCATGCACGGCTTCAAGTTGAGCTTGTTGCCCGTGACCCACCCCGGCGTGGAGCAAAAGTCCACTTGGCTGCAAATTCGCCGCGATCGTCCTGACTACGTGGTCAACTGGGGCTGGGGCGTGATGAACTCCACCTTGCTCAAGGAGGCGCAAGCCACTGGTTACCCCCGTGAAAACATCTGGGGCGTGTGGTGGGCAGGTGCCGAGCCTGATGTGAAGGACATCGGCATGGGCGCTAAGGGTTACAACGCCATCACCATGCAGCACGGCACTGAAAAAGGCTCTGCGATCGTGAAGGAGGTTCTGGAGAAGTTGCACGCCAAAGGCCAAGGCACAGGTCCTCGTGACGAAGTGGGTGAAGTGCTGTACATGCGCGGCTTGTTCAGCGCCATGTTTGCGGTGGAAGGTGTGCGTCAAGCCCAAGAGAAGTACGGCAAAGGCAAGGTCATGACCGGCGAGCAAGCGCGCTGGG
>CANGZO010000245.1 GCA_947458305.1 Comamonadaceae bacterium | reverse complement strand
TATGCTTGACCGTGAAGGCTTTAGGCCGAACGTCGGCATCATTCTGCTCAACCAGAAAAACCAGGTTTTCTGGGGCAAGCGCATCCGCACCCACAGCTGGCAGTTTCCGCAGGGTGGCATTGACCGGGGCGAAAGCCCTGAACAAGCCATGTTCCGTGAACTGCACGAGGAAGTGGGGCTCCACCCGGAGCATGTGCGCATTGTGGCCCGGACCCGTGACTGGTTGCGCTATGAGGTGCCAGACCGCTTCATCCGACGGGATGCACGCGGTTTTTATAAGGGCCAGAAGCAAATCTGGTACCTGCTGCAGTTGGTCACCCACGACCACCACTTGAACCTGCGCGCCACCGACCACCCCGAGTTCGACGCTTGGCGTTGGAACGACTATTGGGTGCCGCTGGATGTGGTGGTGGAGTTCAAACGCGGCGTCTACGAAATGGCCTTGACCGAACTGGCTCGCTACCTGCCCCGGCAAGACAGGCAAAACCGCTATTTGCGGGGTGGTAACCGTGGTCCTCGCGATGGCATGGACTCAGACAACGGCCAGAACGGGACGATGGATATGCAGCCACCCGCGCACATGGAACTGCCGCCTGGCGCCAGTTTCGACCCCAACCCCCAAGGCTAAGGCAGCATCTGCATCATCGGGACAAAATCAGGTTGTCCCGATGCACCATCTCGGGCTCTGCCGAGTAACCCAGTAGTGCCTCATAGTCGTGAGAAGGTTTGCGGCAAAGCAGCCGCGCTTCGGCACTGGCGTAGTTGGCCAAGCCCCTGGCAATTTCAGTGCCTTGCTCGTCCTTGATGGCAATCACATCACCGCGAGAAAAATCGCCTGCCACGCCCGTCATGCCTATGGGCAGCAAACTTTTGCCTTCGGTCAGCACCTTGTGCGCAGCCCCTGCATCCACTGTGACCGAGCCCCGCATTTGCAAATGATCTGCCATCCACTGCTTACGGGCTTGCTGTTTGGCTGTTTGGGCCACCAGCAAGGTGCCCATGTTGTCGCCTTGACACAAGCGTAACAAGGCATCGGGTTCGCGGCCCCAAGCGATCACGGTCGAGGCGCCTGACCCCGCAGCCCGTTTGGCCGCCAAAATTTTGGTGATCATGCCGCCTCTGCCCAAACTTGAGCCCGCACCGCCGGCCATGGCTTCGAGTGCGGCATCGCCCGCTCGCGCTTCGTGCACAAAAGTAGCGGCAGCGTCTTTGCGGGGATCTGAGGTGAAAAGGCCTTTTTGGTCCGTCAAGATGACCAGCAAGTCGGCCTCGATCAAGTTGGCTACCAAGGCACCCAAAGTGTCGTTGTCGCCGAACTTGATTTCATCGTTGACGACCGTGTCGTTTTCGTTGATCACGGGCAGCACGCGGTGCTGGAGCAAAGTGAGCAAAGTCGAACGCGCATTCAGGTAGCGCTCACGGTCAGCCAAATCGGCATGGGTGAGCAAAACCTGGGCACTGCCCATGCCGTTTTCGCGCAGCTTGGTCTCGTACATCTGCGCCAGGCCCATCTGGCCCACAGCGGCAGCGGCTTGCAGGGCGGGCACCTCAATCGGGCGGGTCGTCCAACCCAGGCGCTTCATGCCTTCGGCGATCGCACCACTGGACACCATGACCACCTCTTTGCCTTGGGCACTGAGCAAAGCCATTTGACGGCACCATTCGCCAATCGCGGCTTCGTCCAGGCCGCGCCCTTCATTGGTCACCAGGCTGGAGCCAACTTTGACGACGATGCGGCGGGCATCACGCAACAGAGTGGATACGGCTGAAAGGGTCATCGAAGGTGTGCGTTGGCGTTGAAAGGCGGCAGCAGGGCGCAGCGTTGATGCGGGATTGCGCCCTGTTGAACCGTTTTAATCGGCATCCGAAGGCAGCGGCTTGAAGCGCGGATCATCGGCATCGGGCTCTTGCGGTTTGTCCTGCTCTTTGAAGCGGGGATCGATATCCACCACGCCTTGCTCGATGATTTGCTGGGCACGGATGTGCTTGTAAATCTCTTTGATCAGTGGCTCGCAGCCTTCGCGGGTCAGGGCCGAAATCTGGAAAACCGGGCCTTTGTAGCGCATGCGCTTGATGAAGTCCTTGACGCGGGCTTCGCGCTCTTCGGCGGGCACCATGTCCAGCTTGTTGAGGACCAGCCAGCGCGGCTTGTTGTACAGGCCAACATCGTATTTTTTGAGCTCGGCCACGATAGCCTTGGCTTGCTGCACCGGGTCGACGTTCTCGTCAAACGGGGCAAAGTCCACCACATGCAGCAGCAAGCGGGTGCGCTGCAAGTGGCGCAAAAACAAATGGCCCAAACCTGCGCCTTCAGAGGCGCCCTCGATCAAGCCCGGCACATCGGCCACGACAAAGCTTTGCTCGGGGCCCACACGCACCACGCCCAGGTTGGGGTGCAAGGTGGTGAAGGGGTAATCGGCGATTTTGGGGCGGGCGTTGGACACCGCCGCGATGAAGGTGGATTTACCCGCATTGGGCATGCCCAGCAGCCCCACGTCGGCCAGTACTTTCAATTCGAGCTTGAGCTCTTTCTTTTCACCGAGCCAACCCGGCGTTTTCTGACGCGGGGCGCGGTTGATCGCGCTTTTGAAGCGCATGTTGCCAAAGCCGCCGTCACCGCCCTTGGCGATCATGATGGTTTCGCCGGGCACCAGCAATTCATAAAGCACTTCGCCGGTTTCGGCGTCGGTGATGATGGTGCCCACCGGCATTTTGAGGGTGACGTCGTCACCCGCTGCGCCGAACATGTCCGAGCCCATGCCGTGCTGCCCCCGCTTGGCCTCGTGGCGGCGCGAATAGCGGTAGTCGACCAGCGTGTTCAGGTTGATGTCAGCATAGGCGAACACATGGCCGCCACGCCCGCCATCACCCCCATTGGGGCCACCGAACTCTTTGTATTTTTCATGGCGGAACGAGACGCAGCCGTTCCCGCCGTCACCTGCGGCGATGTCAATATAGGCTTCGTCAACGAACTTCATGAGATTTCCAGTGTAGCTGGACCCCGGGCCTCAATGCACGCAAGTCCTGAAAAGCGAAGAGCCCCGGCTTGCGGGGCTCCTCTTCGCCATGGGCGCGACAGGCTTAAGCAGCCGGTGTCACATTGACCATGTGCTTGCTGAGCTCACCCTTGGTCGAGAACGACACGTGGCCGTCAACCAAAGCAAACAAAGTGTGGTCTTTGCCAATGCCGACATTGCTGCCTGCATGGAACTTGGTGCCACGTTGACGAACGATGATCGAGCCAGCGCTGATCAGTTCACCACCGAAAGCCTTGACGCCGAGCATTTTTGGCTTGGAATCACGACCGTTG
>CANGZO010000244.1 GCA_947458305.1 Comamonadaceae bacterium | reverse complement strand
GACGCCGAGCGCCAGCGCGTGATTTATGAACCCGTGAGCATTGAGCCGCGTGAGATCACGCCGCGCATCATCCGCGAAGACAACTACGGAGGCCTGAACTGACATGGCCGAAATCAAGAATTACACGCTGAACTTCGGTCCACAGCATCCGGCTGCGCACGGTGTGCTGCGACTGGTATTGGAATTGGACGGTGAGGTCGTGCAACGGGCCGATCCGCACATTGGCTTGCTCCACCGCGCCACTGAAAAGCTGGCCGAAAGCAAAACGTACATCCAGTCCTTGCCCTACATGGATCGTTTGGACTATGTGTCCATGATGTGCAACGAGCATGCCTACTGCTTGGCCATCGAGAAGATGCTGGGCTTGGAAGTGCCTGTGCGCGCCCAGTACATCCGCGTGATGTTCTCGGAAATCACCCGCATCCTGAACCACCTCATGTGGCTCGGCTCGCACGGCAACGATTGCGGCAGTTCCACCATCTTGATCTACACCTTCCGCGAACGTGAAGACCTGTTTGACCTGTACGAGGCCGTCTCGGGTGCACGCATGCATGCGGCTTATTTCCGTCCCGGTGGCGTTTACCGCGACTTGCCCGACAGCATGCCGCAGTACAAGGTCAGCAAGATCAAAAATGCCAAGGCGATTGAGCAGCTCAATAAGAACCGTCAAGGCTCGATGTTGGACTTCATCGACGATTTCACGCAACGCTTTCCCAAGTGCATCGACGAGTACGAAACCTTGCTCACCGACAACCGCATCTGGAAACAGCGGACCGTGGGCGTGGGCGTGGTGTCGGCAGAGCGCGCCCTCAATTTGGGCATGACCGGCCCCATGCTGCGCGGCTCTGGCGTGGCCTGGGACTTGCGCAAAAAGCAGCCCTACGATGCGTACGACCGGGTTGAGTTCGATGTGCCCGTGGGCAAGACCGGTGACAGTTACGACCGTTATCTGGTGCGCATGGCCGAGTTGCGCGAGTCCAACCGCATCATCGCGCAGTGCGTCAAATGGCTGCGTGCCAACCCTGGCCCGGTCATCACCGAGAACCACAAAATTGCGCCGCCTTCTCGTGAAGGCATGAAGTCCAACATGGAAGACTTGATTCACCATTTCAAGCTCTTCACCGAAGGTTTTCATGTGCCCGAAGGCGAGGCCTACGCCGCAGTCGAGCACCCCAAAGGTGAGTTCGGCATTTACATGGTGAGTGATGGCGCCAACAAGCCCTACCGCCTCAAAATTCGCGCCCCGGGCTTTGCCCATTTGGCCACCCTCGATGAAATGGCCAAAGGCCACATGCTGGCCGATGCGGTCGCGATCATCGGGACCATGGACATCGTTTTTGGAGAGATTGACCGATGATCTCTGATTCCACCAGAGCACGCTTTGCGCGTGAGGTTGCCAAGTTCCCTGCAGACCAAAAGCAGTCAGCCGTCATGGCCTGTCTGTCGATCGTTCAGCAAGAACAAGGCTGGGTGAGCCCCGACAGTGAGCAAGTCGTGGCCGAGGTGTTGGGCATGCCTGTGATGGCGGTGCACGAAGTCACCACCTTCTACAACATGTACAACCAAAAGCCGGTGGGCAAGTTCAAGTTGAACGTTTGCACCAACCTGCCTTGCCAGTTGCGCGGTGGTGCCCAAGCGTTGGCCCATCTGGAGCACAAGTTGGGCGTGCACGTGGGCGGAACGACAGCCGACGGCCTGTTCACTTTGCAGCCGAGCGAATGCCAAGGCGCTTGCGCCGATGCGCCGGTGCTGTTGGTCAACGACCGCCACATGTGCAGTTTCATGAGCCATGAAAAATTGGATCAACTCGTCGACAGCCTGAAGAAAGCCGAGGCCGCCTGATGAAAGTCGAACAAATCCTGAGCCAGTTCCAAGCCACAGGCGTGGAAACCTGCTTCCATGACCGCCACATCAACCCGCAAATTTACGCGGGTCTGAATGGCAAAAACTGGGGCATCAAAGATTACGAAGCGCGTGGCGGCTATGCTGCCTTGCGCAAAATTTTGGGCAAAGATGGCGGCGAAGGTCTCACGCAAGACCAGGTGATCGCCACCGTCAAAGAATCGGGTCTGCGTGGTCGCGGCGGTGCGGGCTTCCCCACGGGTCTGAAGTGGAGCTTCATGCCCCGCCAGTTCCCCGGTCAAAAGTATTTGGTGTGCAACTCGGACGAAGGCGAGCCGGGCACATGCAAAGACCGTGACATCATGGAGTACAACCCGCACACGGTGATCGAGGGCATGGCCATCGCGGCTTTCGCCATGGGCATCAGCGTGGGTTACAACTACATCCACGGCGAAATTTTTCATACCTACGAGCGATTTGAAGCCGCCCTCGAAGAAGCCCGCGCTGCAGGCTACTTGGGCGACAACATCCTGGGCAGCACCTTCAGCTTCCAGTTACACGCCTCGCACGGTTTTGGCGCTTACATCTGCGGCGAAGAAACTGCCTTGCTCGAATCTCTCGAAGGCAAAAAAGGCCAGCCCCGCTTCAAGCCACCGTTTCCGGCCAGCTTTGGCCTGTACGGCAAGCCCACCACCATCAACAACACCGAGACCTTCGCGGCGGTGCCTTGGATCATCCGCAACGGTGGTCAGGCTTACCTCGAATGCGGCAAGCCCAACAATGGCGGCACCAAGATCTTCTCGGTCAGCGGTGACGTGGAGCGTCCCGGCAACTACGAAGTGCCCATGGGTACGCCGTTTGCCAAACTGCTCGAATTGGCCGGTGGTGTGCGCGGCGGTCGCCAGCTGAAGGCGGTGATCCCTGGTGGCTCTTCTTCGCCGGTCATTCCGGCTGAGTTGATGATGAAGCTCACCATGGACTACGACAGCATCGCCAAAGAAGGCGGCTCGATGTTGGGTTCGGGCGCGGTGATCGTCATGGACGACACACGTTGCATGGTCAAGGCCTTGGCCCGCTTGTCTTACTTCTACTCGCACGAATCCTGCGGCCAATGCACGCCTTGCCGTGAAGGCACAGGCTGGCTCTGGCGCATGGTGGACCGCATTGAACACGGCCAAGGCCGTGCCAGCGACATCGACATGCTCGATAGCGTGGCCGGCAACATCATGGGCCGCACGATTTGCGCTTTGGGCGACGCCGCGGCCATGCCTGTGCGCGGCATGCTCAAGCATTTCCGTCACGAATTTGTACACCTCATCGAGCACAAGACCTCCATGGTCGGTGCCGATGCAACAGCGGTGAAGACCCATGGTTGAAATAGAACTCGACGGTCAGAAAGTGGAAGTTGCCGAAGGCAGCATGGTCATGCATGCGGCTGAAAAAGCGGGCACCTACATCCCTCATTTCT
>CANGZO010000243.1 GCA_947458305.1 Comamonadaceae bacterium | reverse complement strand
CCCGTCAGGGCCATGCCCTTGAGCAACTCCACGAGCATGAAGCTCTTGAGGAAGTCCTTGATGGAAAAAGAGGAAGCAGTCATTGTTGTCATGTTCGTGAACCGCTCAAAGCCAAATGTTCCAAGGTGAGTGCAACCATGCACCCACGATCAGCAGCCACACCAAGGTGACGGGGATGAAAATCTTCCAACCCAAGCGCATGATCTGGTCATAGCGAAAGCGCGGGAAAGTGGCGCGAATCCAGATGAACATGGACACCACCAAGAAAGTCTTGAGGCCCAACCAGATCCAGCCCGGCACCATGTTGAACAAAGCATGGTCAATGGGGGACAACCATCCGCCCAAGAACATGATCACGGCCAAGATGGACACCAACCACATGCTGGCGTATTCGGCCAAGAAGAAGATGGCAAAGCCCATACCCGAGTATTCGACCATGTGACCCGCCACGATTTCGGCCTCACCCTCGACCACGTCAAACGGGTGACGGTTGGTTTCAGCCACACCCGAGATCAGGTAGACGATGAAAATGGGCAGCAGCGGCAACCAGTTCCAGGAGAACATGCCCAAGCCCATGTCAGCCGCAGCACCTTTGCCTTGCGCCATGACGATCTCGGTCAGGTTCATGCTGCCCGACACCATCAAGACCACCAAGAAGCAAAAGCCCATGGCGATTTCGTAACTGACCATTTGGGCTGAAGCACGCAGCGCACCCAAGAAGGCGTACTTGGAGTTGGACGCCCAGCCCGCGATGATCACGCCGTACACCTCAATGGAGGTGATCGCCATGACCAGCAACAAACCTGCGTTGACGTTGGCCAGGGCTTGGTCGGGACCAAAGGGAATGACCACCCAAGCAGCCAAGGCCGGCATGATGGCCATGATGGGGCCCAAGCGGAACAGGCCCATGCTGGCCGCAGTGGGGTTGATCAATTCTTTGGTCAACAACTTGATCGCGTCGGCGATCGGTTGCAGCAAACCCATGGGGCCCACGCGGTTGGGGCCATGGCGCACTTGCATGAAACCCAAGAGCTTGCGCTCCCACAGCGTCAAGTAAGCCACAGCGCCCATGAGGGGTGCGAGGATGGCGACGATCTTGATCAAGATCCACAGCACGGGCCAGACCAAAGTGGCCCACCAGCTGGCGGCGATCAGGTTCAGGCCGCCGTTGTACAGCGCGTCAATCATGCGGTCACCTCCTGGCGGGCGTCTGCGGTCAATTGCAAAGACGGCGCACGGCGAACAATGCCGTCGAGTTGGTAAATCGAAGCGCTCACGGGGGCTGTCGCCGTGGCGTTCAAGGTGATCGCGGCACGCGTGGCGTTGGATGCAGCCATGGGCTTGGCGGTGGCACGGGCCAAAACGTCTTGCGAGGTTTCAAAAGCCACACCCGGGATCTCGAGCAAATTGGCCAACACGCGCAACACTTTCCAAGCGGGACGGGTCTCGGCCAGTGGCTTGACCACGGCATGGAAGCTTTGCAGGCGACCTTCGGCGTTGACGAAGCTGCCCGATGTTTCGGTGAAGGGGGCAATCGGCAACAACACATCGCTGAAAGCCATATTGGCCTTGAACGGGCTGAGGGTGACCACCATCTCGGCCTGACCCAGACTTTGCGCAGCAGCGGCACCGGCCGCGCTGTCGAACTCGGGTTCGGTGTTCAGCAAGATCGCGGCCTTGAGGCCACCGGCCAACATCTGGCCTGCGTGCTTGCCACCGGTTTGCGGCTGGGCACCGACCCACTGCGCACCCACGGTGTTGGCCGCTTCGGTCAGGTAACCAACGCTTGCACCGGTTTGCTCGGCGATCCAGTTGGCCAAGGCCAAGAGGCTTGATGCATTGGACGCGTGCGCTGCGGCGTTGCCCAGCAACACGGCTTTGCGCTCACCGCCCAGCAAAGACTTGGCGATGGCTTGTGCTTGAGCTGTGGCGTTGCCAGCAGCTGGAGCACTCACGCCCTTCTCCGCCGCAATGGCAGCGGCCACATCGGCCAAGGCTTGCGCCCAGCCCGCAGCGTCCGACAACACGGCCTGCGCCACGGGCATGGCCCAAGCGTCAGCGTGGCTGAATGAAGCTGGTGTTGTGATGACATTCATCTGTGCGCCGTGGCGCACAGCGTGACGCAAGCGCAGGGCAAACAGCGGGTGGTCTTTGCGCAGGTTGGAGCCCACGACCAGCACGCGCTGCAGTGTGCTCAGCGATGCAATCGAGGTGCCCAAAGTGCGCACGCCTTCGGCAGCGACAAACTCGGCATTGCGCAGACGGTGGTCGATGTTGTCAGAGCCCAGGCCGCGCATCAAGGCGCCAGCCAGGTACAACTCTTCGACGGTGCTGTGCGGGCTCACCAAAGCGCCAATGCTGTTGGCACCGTGGTCGCGCTGGATGTTGCGCAGGCCATTGGCCACGTATTCAAGGGCGGTTTGCCAGTCAACGGTTTTCCACTCGCCACCCTGCTTGAGCATGGGCTGGGTCAAGCGGTCAGGGCCATTCAGAGCTTCGTAAGAGAAACGCTCGCGGTCGGCAATCCAGCACTCGTTGACGTCTTCGTTTTCCAAGGGTACGACGCGCATGACCTGGTTGTTTTTGACCTGCACGATCAGGTTGGCACCGGACGAATCGTGTGCAGCCACCGACTTGCGGCGTGACAGCTCCCAAGTGCGGGCGTGGTAGCGGAAAGGTTTGCTGGTCAGGGCGCCCACGGGGCAGATGTCGATCATGTTGCCCGAGAGTTCGGAATCAATCGTCTGGCCCAAGAAGGTTTCGATCTCAGCGTGCTCACCACGGTGAGACATGCCCAGCTCCATGGCGCCAGCCACTTCTTGACCGAAGCGCACGCAGCGTGTGCAGTGGATGCAGCGGCTCATCTCTTCCATCGAGATCAACGGGCCGACTTCCTTGTGGAAAACCACGCGCTTTTCTTCTTCGTAACGCGAGGTGCTGCCGCCGTAGCCCACTGCCAAGTCTTGCAACTGGCACTCCCCGCCTTGGTCGCAAATGGGGCAATCGAGCGGGTGGTTGATCAGCAAGAACTCCATGACCGACTTTTGGGCTGCAATCGCCTTGTCGCTCTTGGTGCGCACGATCATGCCTTGCGTCACGGGGGTGGCGCAGGCGGGCATGGGCTTGGGGGCCTTTTCGACCTCGACCAGGCACATGCGGCAGTTGGCCGCAATCGAGAGTTTCTTGTGATAGCAGAAATGAGGGATGTAGGTGCCCGCTTTTTCAGCCGCATGCATGACCATGCTGCCTTCGGCAACTTCCACTTTCTGACCGTCGAGTTCTATTTCAACCATGGGTCTTCACCGCTGTTGCAT
>CANGZO010000242.1 GCA_947458305.1 Comamonadaceae bacterium | reverse complement strand
GGTTCGGCCTGAGTCACGGCCAATGCGCGCTCTTCATCGCTCAAACCCAAAGCTGCCAGATTTGGCGTCTCTGTGTTGAAGGCTTGCCCCCACACGCCGCGTTCGGCGTGGCTCACCCATACCCAAGCGCTGTCGGAATCGCCCAGGGCCGTGATGCGGGTGGGCGCTGTGTCTGATGGCGGGTGCAGTTCGGGCACGATGCGGTGTACCTGCAAGCCCGCTTGCTCCAGTGCCTGCAGGTGGGCGCTCAGCCAAGCGCGGTCGCACACCGCCACCCAGGGGCGCGCCGTGTTGTGCCAGTCGGGCTGCAAAGCCAGGTGCAATTGGCTGGGGTCGTCCAGCAACCGGTCTTCTAACAAACCTTGCAGGGCCGCCTGCCAGCGTGCGGGTTGCTTGTGCAAGCCAGCGGGCAACTCCACCCGGTGCCAAGACAATGCAGCTGCAGGCACCAGGGCCACAGTCTCGGCAGGCGAAGCAGGGCGGGGCAACAAACTGCTGGCCGCCCATTGCAGTTTGACCGCCTGCGCCATGGGCTCGTCCCCCACCACGGCATGGGGGTAAGCCATGGCGGGGTGCGGCAAGTCGGTGGGCAGTTGGACGATCAGGGTGCGCATGTCCGAATCATTGTAGAGGGGCAGTGTGACGCGTGATCGGGCTTTGGATGCGCCAGAGCATGCGCACTTGGCTGCCTTCGCGGCGCACCAAAGCCAGTTCTTGCTGCACCACGTTGTCGATGCGCATGCGGCCATGCACCTCGAAATAGCGGCTGCGCACGCTGTGCAATTGCTCGTCCAGCAAGCGACCCGATGGCCCCAGGGCTTGCTGGGCAGCATTCAGGCTGCTCCAGTGGCCGCGCTGGCGTTGCTGCACCAGTTGCCGTGCAGAAGCCAAGTCCAGCCCCGCGATGGATGCCGACAACACCTCGGCCGAGGCGGTGTTCAGGTTGACAGGCGTGGCCTCGGGCAGCAGTGTGATGTGCGGCTGA
Organism: Comamonadaceae bacterium; assembly: GCA_947458305.1. Taxonomy (GTDB): domain Bacteria; phylum Pseudomonadota; class Gammaproteobacteria; order Burkholderiales; family Burkholderiaceae_C; genus Limnohabitans_A. The sequence goes on along the minus strand of CANGZO010000242.1, from coordinate 2,332 downwards.
AGGGCCGACAGGCTGGCGGGGCTCAGGCCCAGCCAAACCAACTGGGTGGTTTGCTGCGGCATCAAAGGCCCCGCCACAGAGCCGGCAGACGAAGCCGAAGCCGAAACTGCCCCTTCAGGCGCTGCGCTGCCTGCGGCAGACGGTGCGATGCTTTGTTGGCTGCGTTGCAGTTGTTGGGCCATGGTTTGCAGCTCGGCCAAGGGCAGATTCAGACGCTCAAACAGCACGGCAAACCGGGCCAAGGCTTTGGGCGAGACCTGCCCGTTGTCCAGCAGGTTCATCACATTCATGCGCGATTGCGCGTCGGTGATCTGCCCCGACAAAAACACCTCGGCATCGCCTTCGCGCCATTGCTGGTCTTGCGACAAAAAGGTCGACAGCTTTGACTCTTGTACTGGCAAGGCCCACGGCTCGCCCAAATGGTCGGCCTCAGCGCCTTGGGCTGAGATGGCGTCTTCGCGCAAGATCAATCGCGTCCAGTCCATGGCCCCGGTCATCATCAGGCCGGTTTGGCTGCGCCCGCGCTCGGCGGTTTCGATCTCCACTTGCCGCCACTGCTGCCACAAGGCCGCACTGGCCAAAGTGGACACCAGTGCCACGGCCAGCATGGCCGTGAGCAAGGCGGCGCCCCTTTGTGTGGCGAGGCGGTTCATGAGGGCGCGCCTGACAAAGTGGGGCGCACCCAGTCCATGCTGAGCGTACCGCTGCCTGCTGCCCCCGGCGGCAGGCTCAGCACCAGCCGCACGCCGTCCGGCGTGGTTTGGCCTGGGGTGTTGCGCCCGTTGGGGTTGCCCGCTTGTGCAGGGTTTGGGGTCACCACATCGCTGGACAAAGGGTTGGTCCAGCTGCCGCCCCGGTGCACAAACAGCTGCCAACCCGACAAGGGGTGAATCTGCACCTGAGCGGCCCGCGTGCTCTCGCTGGGGGTTTGGCCCCATTGCTGGGCGGTGTTCCAAGCGGTTTGCCAGTCTTGGCGTTGGCTCAAAGGGCCAGACTGCCAACGCAGCCAATCGCCGCCGCCTGGGCGGCCCGGGTCGGTGCGCCATGTCCAAGCCACCACCCGCACGCTGGCCATGGGCGCAGGCGTGTTGTTGTTGCTGGGTTGTTCGGCGCTGCGCCGCGTCAGGCGCAGCACTCGGCCATCCCAGTCCCAGCTGGGGGTGCCGGGCAATTCGGCCAATTGGTCCAAGTCGGTTTGCCACTGGGCCAACCCGGCTTGCAAAGTGCGCACCTCGTCGGCTCGGGTTTGCAGGCTGCTTTGTGTGCGCAGCATGCCGTCCAGACCGCGCCAGACCATCAAGCTCATCAAAGCCATGACGCTGATCGCCACCAAGACTTCGATCAGGGTGAAGCCCCGATCGCTGCGCTTTGTTCTGGGGTTCGTCATTGCCGCCCCATCACGGTAGACAGCTGCAGCACAGTGCTGCCTTGCTCGAGCACACGCGCATCGACCCGCCTGAAATTGGGATTGGGGGTGGGTCGCACCGAGACTTCGACCTGCAACAAACGCCCCGCCTGCGTGCAGTCCACGCTGCGGTTGCCGGTGTCGGGCAACTGGCGGCGTAAGCGCAGGGCAATCAGTTCGTTTTCAGCGCAAATTTGGCCCAGCATGCTCACGGTCTGCCGCTCGGCGTTGCGGCTGAGCGATCCGGTGGCTTGCAAACCTGCCATCAGCGCCACCGCGGTGATGCCCAAAGCCACCAAGACCTCGATCAAGGTGAAGCCACGGGACCGCTTGGGTATTTGAAGCGTCCTCACGGCCTGGCCCCTGGGGTGGCGGGTGTGCTTTGTACCCTGAAAGGCCGCAAACCGTCGGTCACCACCCACAAACTTTTGCCCGGCGCGTTGGCGTTCGACAGCGCCAAAGCCTGCGGTTCGATCAAAGGTTCTGGCCCCAAAACCACCCGAACACCGGGTGCAGCGCGGGTGTTGCTGTTCAGCCAGGTGCGCGGCAAACCCGGCGGTGGCAAGCCTGCAAACTCAAAACCGGTGCCGCCACTGGACGTTTGCCAAACCACCGGCATGCCATGGGCGCGGGCTTGGGCGCGGCCTGTTTCCAGCAAGGCGGCCAGCCGTTCGGCATCTCGCTCTAAAGCGCTGTCTGCGCTGTCGCGCAGGGACAAACTCACGCCGGCAGTGGCCACCGCGATCAAGGCCACCACCACCAACAGCTCCAGCAGGGTGAAGCCCCGGGACGGGGCGTGGCGGCGCTTATTGCCAGCTGCCGATGTCCGCATTGTTGCCCTCGCCACCGGCCTGGCCGTCAGCGCCAAAGGACAAGACCTCGACCTCGCTGCGGATGCCGGGGTTCATGTACTGGTAAGGGCGGCCC
>CANGZO010000241.1 GCA_947458305.1 Comamonadaceae bacterium | reverse complement strand
TTCGCGTCAAAGCGCAAACCGGTCAGCTCCAGGGTTTGGTGTCCGGCTGGGGTTTTCATGTCGGGCTTTTGGTCTGAAAAATTTCCACCCCAACCGCTTCGCAGTCCGGGTACACATCGGGTTTGCAGCTGGACAGGCGCACCGCCTGCACCTGCGGGTGGGCGATCAGCTCGCGCATCAGGTCGTCGCACAAAGTCTCTTGCAGCACGATGTGGCCCTGGGCCACGCGGCGGGCAATTACCTCGCGGATGAAGTCGTAGTCCACCACCTCGGCCAGATCGTCTTGCGTGGGGGTGGACGCGCTGTAGGGCACGAACAGCTCCACATTGAAGACAATGCGCTGGGGGCCGAGTTTTTCAAAGTCGTGCGCGCCGATGCGCACGTCCACCGTGTGGTTGCGCAAAAACAGGCGGCGGCAGTTCAGCGCCAAATCTGTCATCAGGTCGCTCATGCAACGCCTTTCGGGTCGGCCAAAAACATCACGTCCCGCGCCAAAGGCACCAAGTGCTGGCCGTTGTCAACGCACACCGTGGTGCCGGTGATGCAGGGGTTTTGCGCCAGAAAAACGCATGTCGCCGCCACCTGTGCCGGGTCGATCGGCTCGCGCAGCAGGTTCACGCGGCTGGCGCGGTCAAAGTTCTCTTGGGTTTGCGGGCCGCTCAAAAACATCAGGCCCGGGGCCACGCCGCACACCCGCAAGGGCGCCAAGGCTTGGGCCTGCAAAGCCACGGCGCGTTCCAGCGCCAGTTTGGACACGGTGTACGAAAAATAGTCCGGATTCAGGTTGAACACCTTCTGGTCCAGGATGTGGACCACGCTGCGCTGGCCGGGTGTGGCTTCGGGTGCGGCCTGCTGTGCCATGAGCGAGGCCAACGTCATGGGTGCGATCAAATTCACTTCGAGTTGCTGGCGTGCCCCGGGCAAGTCCATGTGGGTGCCCTCGTCTGGCTCGAAGAGCGAGGCGTTGTTGACCAGGCAATCCAGCGGGCCGTGGCTCTGTGCGATCTGCGACATCATCTGTTCGACTTGTTCGCTCTGGGCCAGATCAGCTTGCACGCATTCCACGTGGCCTCCTGTAGCTTTCAGTTCAGCCTGCAGAGCCTTGGCCGCATCGGCCGAGCGTTGGTAGTGGCACCACACGCGCCAGCCCGCCGCAGCAAATTGGCGAACGATCTCTGCGCCCAGGCGGTGAGCGCCTCCGGTGACCAGAACTTGTTTCATGACGGGGGCTGGGCAGATGGTTCTGCGCAGGAACATCCAAGGTGACAAAGGGCTGAATTATCGGGCAAGCCATGGATTGGGCCCCCGGCTCTCCGGCAAACCCCCGTAGACCTTCGGCGACAATCACCGCGTGAGCTCGCCGAACCCCCATCCCCCTTCCGAATTGACCCCGCTGATCCACCAGGCCATTGCCCAAGCCGGTGGCTGGATCGGTTTTGACCGTTTCATGGCCATGGCTTTGTATGAGCCGGGCTTGGGGTACTACACCAACGCATTGCAAAAGTTCGGCGCCATGCCCGCTTCGGGCAGCGATTTTGTGACCGCGCCGGGCATGTCCCCCTTGTTTGGCCAAACCCTGGCCATGCAGGTGCGCCAGGCGCTGCAGGCCACGGGCACCGACGAGGTCTGGGAGTTTGGCGCGGGCACCGGGGCGCTGGCCCTGCAACTGCTGGACAGTTTGGGCGATGCGGTGCGCCGTTACACCATCATCGATTTGTCGGGCAGCTTGCGTGCGCGCCAGGCCGACACCTTGCTCAAACACGCTGGCAAAGTGCGCTGGCTCGACGCCTGGCCCGATGCCATTGAGGGCGTGGTGGTGGGCAACGAAGTGCTGGACGCCATGCCGGTACAGCTCTTGCAGCGCACGCAAGGCGTCTGGCACGAGCGTGGCGTCGTCAGTTCGGGGAATGACTTCGCCTGGCAAGACCGGATCACTGGGTTGCGTCCCCCTGTCGAGATTGAGGGCGAGCACGATTACCTGACCGAAATCCACCCCCAAGCCGAAGCCTTCATCGCCAGCCTGGCTGAGCGCTTGCTGGCTGGGCGGGGCGGGGCAGCGTTTTTTCTGGATTACGGCTTTCCCGAGGGCGAATACTTTCACCCGCAGCGACACATGGGCACCGTGATGTGCCATCAATTGCACCAGGCCGACGACAACCCGCTGGTGTTGGTGGGCCAAAAAGACATCACGGCCCATGTCAACTTCACCGGGGTCGCCTTGGCCGCTCAAAACGCCGGGCTGAATGTGCTGGGCTATGCCAGCCAAGCTTGGTTCTTGCTGAACCTGGGGCTGGCCGAGCGCATGGCCGCCGCCAGTTTGGCCGAGCGCAGCCAAGCGCAGCGCCTCATCAACGAGCACGAAATGGGCGAGTTGTTCAAAGTGGTCGGGTTCGCCACGTCGTCCGATTGGGTCGCTCAGGGCTTTGCCCGCGGCGACCGTTCGCACCGCCTGTAAACGGCATTCAGGCAAGCTATGTTGCGCTGGCTCATCGTGGTGTTTCTGGCCCTGATCATTTTCAGTGGCTTGCAAAAGTGGCTGGAAAAGCTGGGTTTTGGCCGCTTGCCGGGGGATTTCCGGTTTCGGCTGTTCGGGCGTGAATGGTTCATCCCTTTGACCAGCACCTTGTTGCTCAGCATGCTGGCGGCAGCCATAGCGCGGTGGGTCTGACCTGGCGTCAGTCAGGGCCTGCAACACGAACGTGTTACAGTGCGTCACGCCATTGGCGACTTATGCCCATCTTGCTCCTTGCGAGCCGATAGCGCATCCCGGCAGAGGGATGCCAGTCTTGTCCTCCACTGTGCACATCGCCCGCCATGCTTTTTCTAAGCTGGGCCCAGACGATTTTTTGCTTCCCTTTTCATGTACCTCTGCACGGTGCGGTTGTTCGCCAAGCTTTGCAGCTGGCATTCGAGGGAGCTTTTTGGCAGCAGGACATGCCAAGAACCGTTCCGCCAAACTGCCCCCTCGAGGGCCTTGTGTGCGGTTCGACCCCCTTCGTTAAAATACATGACTAACTTCTACTGTTCACACCAACCCATCTCCATGGGAAAATTCCGAATTCAACCGTGCTCCAGGGCTTTGCCCAATGGCGCATTTGGCGCGCAAGTGTCTGTGGCCAGTGGCCGCGGTAGCGCCAGCACCGACCGCGTGATGCGTTTTGTGCCTGAATTTGCAACGCCTGCCGCCGCCAGCCAATACGCCCTCGATGAAGGCGTGTTGTGGGTGGAGCGCCAGACGACAAAACCGATCCTGCTTTGAGAAAGACGTTTTAAATGGCTAAAGAAGAACTGATTGAACTGATGGGCGTGGTCAACGA
>CANGZO010000240.1 GCA_947458305.1 Comamonadaceae bacterium | reverse complement strand
GCGACACACCGCCAAAAACGCGTGCATCTCAACCATGGAAGGAGACCGAACTTTCATGGCTTGCTTTATAACATTAGGTTATCGAGCGCGATGACTTTGTCGTTTGTACAGACGAACCGTTCTCACTAATCTCAGTGCTTTCATCCAGAAAGCACCTCATGCAACTCAATCGACGCCAAGTGATGGGCCTGGCCGCAGCCAGCTCCTTGACGCCCCTGCACCAAGCCTTTGCACAAGCGGGCTACCCATCCAAGCCCATCACCTTGGTGGTGCCTTTTGCGCCGGGTGGGGCTGTGGACAACTCGGGACGCCTGATGGCCGAACGCCTGAGCCGGGTCCTGAAAGTCCCGGTGATTGTGGACAACAAGGCCGGTGCAGGCGGTGCCATTGGTTCAAGTTTTGCGGCCAAAGCCGCGCCCGATGGCTACACCTTGGTGGTGACCTCGCAAAGCACGCATGTGGTCAATCCTGCGGTCAACCCCAAGTTGCCTTATGACGCCCTCAAAGACTTTGCCCCCATCACCTTGATTGACCGCTTGGCCAACGTGTTGCTGGTCAACAAGGATCTGCCCGTCAAAACTTTCGCCGATTTGGTGAAGTACGCCCAAGCCAACCCCGACAAGCTGAGCTATGCCAGCGCGGGCATCGGCTCGGTGTCCCACCTGAGCATGGAGTTGATGAAGGTTCAGGCGAAATTGCCAATGGCCCACATTGCCTACCGTGGGGCCGGTCCTGCGCTCGTGGACTTGCTTTCCGGTCAAGTGCAATTGACCTGGAACAACCTGTCTTCCAACATGCCCAATATCCGCAACGGCAATCTGCGCGCCTTGGCCGTCGCCGCACCGCAACGCGTACCTCAATTGCCAGATGTCCCCACATTTGCCGAGCTCAAATTGCCAGACCTGAACCTCACCTCTTGGACGGGGCTTGCCGCCCCCGCCAACACACCCGAGCCCATCGTTCAACTGCTTTACAAGGCTGTGCGCGGGATTTTGAACGAGCCGGCCACCCAGTCGGTCTGGACAGACAAGGGGATGATGGTGCCCGAGGACATATCGCCTGCCGCTTACCGCACTGAAATCGGGGAGCGGATCCAGTTTTACCAGCGCATCGCCAAAGCCAACAACATCGTCGCGGAATGAGCGATTCCTTGTCCTCACCGCCCGAGCGCCAATCGCCCTACACGCGCATTGAGGATTTGATGCCTCATGCGCAGGAGTTGACACGCATCCGCCAACACTTTCACCAGCACCCCGAGCTGGCTTTTGAAGAACACAAAACCTCCGGCTTCATTGCGCAAAAACTCCAGAACTGGGGCTTTGAGGTGACAAGAGGCATTGGCGGCACGGGTTTGGTGAGCACGCTGAAAAATGGCACAGGCTCCAAGCGTCTGGGCATTCGTGCCGACATGGATGCCCTGCCGATCCATGAGTGCACAGGCGCCGCGCATGCGAGCACCGTTGCAGGTCGCATGCACGCCTGCGGCCACGATGGCCACATGACCATGCTGCTGGGCGCTGCGCGCCACCTGGCCGAGCACCGGAATTTTTCAGGCACCCTGAACCTGATCTTTCAGCCCGCCGAAGAGAAAGGCTTTGACAGCGGCGCCAAGGCCATGGTCCAAGACGGACTCTTCGACCGATTCCCGTGTGATGCGGTCTATGCCATGCACAACCATCCCGGTGCCGCGCAAGGCCGAATTTTGTTGCGCCGTGGCGCATTCATGGCAGCGGGCGACCGCGTGTTCGTGAAAATCTTGGGCGTTGGCGGGCATGCAGCAAGACCTCACTTGGCGGCCGACCCACTCGTCGCCGCTGCAGCCATCGTCACCTCTTTGCAAACCGTGGTGGCCAGAAATGTCGACCCGGCGGAGACGGCGGTGGTCACCGTGGGGCGCTTGCGCTCGGGTGATGCGCTGAACGTGATTCCCGAGATGGCCGAAATCGGCATCAGCGTCCGGTCGTTTTCTCCTGCCGTTCGTGCACTGCTGAAAAAACGCATCACCGAGATCATCACGGGCATCGCCCAAGCGCACGACACCCAAGCCGACATCCAATACATCGAAGGCTATCCCGTCTTGATCAACACGCCAGAAGCCGTCGACCTGGCCGCGCAAGTGGCGCAGGATTTGATGGGCCCCGATGCGGTTGAACTCGAACACCCGCAACTCACAGGCAGTGAAGACTTTGCCTACATGCTCCAGGCCTGTCCCGGCGCGCTGGTCAGGATTGGCAACGGCCCGCTGGAGAAAGGCCGGGGGCTGCACAACCCGGGCTACGACTTCAACGATGCCAATCTTCCCTGTGGCGCCGCGTTTTGGTGCCAGTTGACCGAGCGGTTTTTGCGGTGACACACCGCGTCAAGGCCTGCACGGACGTGACAATGGATGTTGAAACAGCGGGTTAGCATGGCCGCATGAGCACCCCCCAATTCATCCAGGTTTACCAGCACAATGCAGCCGCTGTGGCGCAAGAGCTTGTGCAGGGCCTGAGTGCGCCGCATGCTTACACCTCGCCCAAATACCTGTACGACGCGCTGGGCTCGCGCTTGTTCGAAGCCATCACCGAGCTGCCCGAATACGACCTGACGCGCACCGAGGCGCTGCTCATGCGCCTGCACAGCGCCGATATGGCGCAGCACTTGCCCACAGGTGCGTGCTGGGTGGACCTGGGCGCGGGCAACTGCGAAAAAGCCGCTCGCCTGCTGGGCCCCATGCAAGCCGCGCGCTATGTGGCGGTGGACATTTCGGTGGACTTTGTGCGCCAGGCTCTGGACACTTTGCAACGCCAACACCCAGACCTGCACATGGTGGGCTTGGGGACTGATTTTTCGAATGGCCTCGATTTGCCAGACGCTTTGGAACTCGACCCGGCTCAGCCCCGCGTGCTGTTTTATCCGGGTTCGAGCATCGGCAACTTCACGCCAGACCGAGCCTTGGGCTTTTTGCAAAGCCTGCACCGCGCTTGCGGCGCGGCCATCGGCAGTGGCCTGCTGATCGGTGTTGACCTGCTCAAAGACCCTGACGAACTGGCAGCGGCCTACGACGATGCCTTGGGGGTGACTGCGGCCTTTAACCTCAATTTGCTGCTGCACATCAACCGCTTGTTGGACAGCGACTTTTCGGTGCACGATTGGCACCATCTGTCACTCTTCAATGCCAAAGCCTCGCGCGTGGAAATGCACTTGCAAGCACGCCACGAACTCACCGTGCAGTGGCCAGGCGGCGAGCGACAGTTTGCAGAGGGCGAGACCATCCACACCGAAAACGCTTGCAAATGGACGGTGCCCAACTTTGAAGCTTTGCTGCGCTCAGCAGGCTTTG
>CANGZO010000239.1 GCA_947458305.1 Comamonadaceae bacterium | reverse complement strand
GGAGCCGACCATGAATCCAACAGCGAACAAAGACACGGTTCTCCATGTTTCAGGCATTTCCAAGCGCTTCGGCGGTCTGCAAGCCCTGTCTGACGTGGGCATGACCATCCAGCGCGGTCAGGTCTATGGCCTGATCGGCCCCAACGGCGCGGGCAAGACCACGTTTTTCAACGTGATCACAGGCCTGTACACGCCGGATGGCGGCACTTTTGAGCTGGCAGGTAAACCCTACCAGCCCACTGCGGTGCATGAAGTGGCCAAGGCAGGCATTGCACGCACCTTCCAGAACATCCGTTTGTTCGCCGAAATGACGGCCCTCGAAAACGTGATGGTGGGCCGCCATGTGCGCACCCACTCGGGCTTGCTGGGCGCGATTTTCCGCACGCCCGGCTTCAAGGCCGAAGAGGCGGCCATTGCCAAACGGGCGCAGGAGCTGCTCGACTATGTGGGCATTGGCAAATACGCCGACTACAAAGCGCGCACCTTGTCTTATGGCGACCAGCGCCGCCTGGAAATTGCCCGCGCTTTGGCGACCGACCCCCAATTGATCGCTTTGGACGAACCCGCCGCAGGCATGAACGCCACCGAGAAGGTGCAGCTGCGCGAGTTGATCGACCAGATCCGCAAAGACAACCGCACCATCTTGCTGATCGAGCACGACGTGAAGCTGGTCATGGGCTTGTGTGATCGCGTGACAGTGCTCGACTACGGCAAGCAAATTGCCGAAGGCACGCCTGCCGATGTGCAGAAAAACGAAAAAGTGATTGAAGCCTATCTGGGCACGGGAGGGCACTGAGATGGCCAATGTTCTTTTGAAAGTCAAAGACCTGCAGGTGGGCTACGGCGGCATTCAGGCGGTCAAGGGCGTGAGCCTGGACGTGCACGAAGCCGAACTGGTGTCCTTGATCGGCTCCAATGGCGCTGGCAAAACCACCACCATGAAAGCCATCACCGGTACCTTGCCTTTGCAATCGGGTGACATTGAATACTTGGGCAAAAGCATTCAGGGCCAAGGCCCTTGGGACTTGGTCAAGCAGGGTCTGGCCATGGTGCCCGAAGGCCGCGGCGTGTTCACCCGCATGACCATCACCGAAAACCTGCAAATGGGCGCGTACATCCGCTCAGACACCCAAGGCATTGCAGACGACATCGAGAAGATGTTCACCATCTTCCCGCGCCTGCGTGAGCGCAAAGACCAGCTGGCGGGCACCATGTCCGGTGGCGAGCAGCAAATGCTGGCCATGGGCCGCGCCCTGATGAGCCGACCCAAGGTCTTGCTGCTGGACGAGCCGTCCATGGGTTTGTCGCCCATCATGGTCGACAAGATCTTTGAGGTGGTGCGCGATGTTTACGCCCAGGGCGTCACCGTGTTGCTGGTGGAGCAAAACGCCAGCCGCGCGCTGGCCATTGCCGACCGGGGTTATGTGATGGACTCCGGTCTCATCACCATGACCGGCGTCGGCAAGGACATGCTCGCAGACCCCAAGGTGCGGGCGGCTTATTTGGGCGAGTGAGTGACCACCAGCCCAGCAAAAAGCCCGGCATGCCGGGCTTTTTGCATTCAGGGCCAGAGCGCTCTCAATCCACCTTGGCGCCGCTGGCCTTGACCACGCTTTCGTAGCGTGTCAGTTCTTTCTTCATGAACGCCCCAAACTGCTCAGGCGTGTTGCCCACGGGTTCGGCCATCAGTTGGCCAAAACGGGTTTTTGTTTCGGGTGTTTGCAGTGCCGCCACAAAGGCCTTGTTCAGGCGCTCCACCACATCGCGTGGCGTGGCGGCAGGTGCCACCAAACCCCACCACGTATCGATTTCAAAATCCTTCAGCGTCTCGCTCATGGACGGGATATCGGGCAGGGCGCTGCTGCGCTGTCCAGTGGTCACGGCCAGGGCTTTGAGCCTGCCCGCCTTGATGTTGGCCGCAGCCGTGGCCAGGTTGTCGAAGTTGAAGTCAACCTGACCCGACAGCAAAGCCAGCTGGGCCGGATTGCCACCGTTGTAGGGGATGTGCACCGCAAAAATGCCTGCTGCGCGTTTGAACATTTCACCAGCGAGGTGACCGGCGCTGCCGTTGCCGCCGGAGCCAAAGTTCAGCTTGGCGGGGTTGGCTTTGGCATACGCCACCAAGTCGGCCAGGGTGTTGATTTTCAGGCGCTGCGCAGTCTCGGCGTTCATCACCAGCACGTTGGGCACACGCAGCATTTGCGTGATGGGCGCAAAGTCACGGCTGGCGTCGTAAGGCATCTTGGCAAACAGCCAGGGGTTGATGGCGTGCGTGGCCGTGGCCGCGATCCCGATCGTCAGACCGTCTGGAGCCGCTTTGGCCACCAAATCGGCGCCCAGATTGCCGCCTGCGCCGGGGCGGTTTTCAACGATCACCGTACCCAGGCTGTCTTTCACGCGCTCGGCCAAGGCTCTCGCTGTGACATCGATCGGGCCGCCAGCTGCGTAGGGCACGATGATGCGGATCGTTTTGCCTTGAGCCCAGGCAGGGGCGGTCAAAGTGCTTGCCAAGGCGCTCAAACAAAAATCACGGCGTTGCATGGTGTGTCCTTTTTTATTTGTAGGTCGGAGCTTCAGCTCCGACGTGAACCTCTGCAGAAACCCAAAGTGTCGGCGCTAAAGCTCCGACCTACAGGCAGCGGTATCGGAGTCAAGAGCTCAGCCCTTGGCCTTGTCCGCCTCAGACGTGAACGAGTCTGCGAAGAATTCCTCTTCGGGCAAACCGCCTTGTGCCACATAGTCGCGCTTGGCCGAGTCCACCACGATGGGCGCACCGCAGGCATAAACCTGGTGGCCCGACAAATCGGGGAAGTCCTGCAAGACAGCTTGGTGCACAAAGCCCGTGCGACCGGTCCATTGGTCTTCGGCTTCGGCGTTCGAAATCACTGGCACATACCGCAGATTGGGCATCTCGTCCAAGCGGGCTTCGATCCACTCGGCCATGTACAGGTCGGACGGACGACGGCCACCCCAGTACAGCGTGGCGGGGCGGGTGATGCCGCGGTGCTGCATGTGCTCGATCAGCGCCTTGATGGGCGCAAAGCCCGTGCCCGAAGCCAGCAGCACGATGGGCTTGCTGCTGTCCTCGCGCAGGTAAAAGCTGCCGTACGGGCCTTCGGCGCGCAGGATGTCTTTTTCCTTCATGGTGGTGAACACCGGATCGGTGAACTTGCCGCCTGGCATGTGGCGGATGTGCAGCTCCACCGTGGGTGGGGCGACTTCGAGGGTGTGCGGCGCATTGGCCATGCTGTAGCTGCGGCGTGAACCATCGCGCAGCAAAAATTCGATGTACTGGCCGGCGTGGAACTTCATCACGTCGTTGG
>CANGZO010000238.1 GCA_947458305.1 Comamonadaceae bacterium | reverse complement strand
CGCTCAAGGTGCACGGTATCAGCAACGAGTTTTTGCGCGACAAACCCAAGTTTGCGCAACTGGCCGACGAAATTCTCGATTACCTCGCCGATGCCGAGCTGATCATTCACAACGCGGCTTTTGACGTGGGTTTTCTGAACAAAGAGCTGGAGCGTGTGGGCAAAAAGCCGCTCAAGGCCTACGTCACCAACGTCATCGACACCCTGGCCATGGCCAAGGAAATGTTCCCCGGCAAGCGCAACAGCCTCGACTCGCTGTGTGACCGCCTCGAAGTCGACAACTCTGGCCGCACCTTGCACGGCGCTTTGCTCGATGCCGAGTTGTTGGCCGACGTTTACATCAACATGACGCGGGGCCAAGAAGCCTTGCTGATCGATGCGGGCGATACCCCCAGCAACGCCAAGACCGTGGCCATGCCCTTGGATTTGAGTCAGTTCGCCTTGCCCGTTTTGTCAGCCAATGCACAAGAGTTGACTGCGCATGAGGAGGTTTTGCTGCAACTTGACAAATCGAGCGGGGGCAAAACCGTTTGGCGTCAATTGCAACTGGCCTGAGCCATGAGCACGAACATGGCCCAGCTAGGACCGTGCTTTTTTCGCATCTTTGGGGCCAAATCAGGCTTCTTTTCATGTCATAATCGCGGTCTTCGCTGAACAGCGCAGGGCGATTAGCTCAGGGGTAGAGCACTGCATTCACACTGCAGGGGTCGCAAGTTCGAAACTTGCATCGCCCACCAAAAATTCCCAATGAAATCAAGCACTTAGAGGAAACTCTAGGTGCTTTTTCTTTAGTTCAAAGTAGTATGGTCCGGGTTTACTACTTCTCATAGATTTTTCGATGTCTTTTCATAGATTTCGGAACAATCAAACAAGCCCATTTCAATGAGGCGACAGTGAGGCCTGTTCCCACCGTCCACGCTTTGACCCGCTAGAGGAAGTAGTGCCGATCGTGCTGTGACCAGTCCGTTCGTTGGGCGCGGACGGGTCAAACTGAAATCGGTGATCCCTGATCAAAGGGTCATCGGCGTCAACACCCCCATGCGTTTCAAGGACGGGTGAGTTCGACAGGTGTATGCATGTATTCAGAGACCACAGTGCCTGTGATGCGGCGACCTTCTACGCGGCCAGAGAAGGCGTGTACCTTGCGGTCCTGAGTGATGAATTGGAATTTGACTTCATCGCCACGCAATCTGGCACCCAACATGGCGTGACTTTGGCTGCCACGTGTGAGATTTCCGCCAATGTTTTGAAAGGATTGACTCATGCTCACGCGCATGGGTCCGCCATCCATCCCGGTCATCAGCCAATTGCCCTCAATTTGTGCTGGGACCACCCAAAAGTAGCCTTGTGAGTGTTGATAAGACATGGTTTCGTCGGGCTCCCAATCGCCCATGGTGAAGGCATGCGAGACCACCCGAGTCCCAGGCTTCATCTTGAGCAAGAGAGGGCGAAGCTTCAAGTTCAGATGAGGCATCAGGTAGAGGGTCACCACGGTGGCAGAACTGAAGTCTTCTTTGAAGATGTCCCCTGTGATGATCTTCACTTTGTCGGCCACGCCAGCTTCGGCAACTTTGCGGCGGGCAAACTGGGCCATGTCGGGGTTGTACTCAATACCCACCGCTTGGGTGCCGTATTGGCGTGCTGCAGTGATGGCGATGATGCCGTCGCCTGCTCCCAAATCAAACAATCTGTCTTGATCGGTGACCTTGGCTGTAGAGAGCATTTTGTCGATCAAACCTGGCGGGGTGGGGATCCAGATCACATCTTTGCCGGCTTGACCGCGCACGGGCTCGTAGGCCGTTGTGGCGGGTTTGGGGCTGGTCGTATTGGTGGCAGGGGGCGCAGTGGTGGATGCACAGGCCACATTCAGCCAGCTGGTCAGCAGGATGGGCAGCAAAACACGGGATAACTTCATGATCAATTCCTTATGAAATCCGTTTGGTTTGAGTTTGCGCTTGAAGCTTTGATCGCGCCGTTGCCGGCAAGCTCAAGGCCATCAGTGCGCCCAGCAGGTTCACGCCAGCGGCAATGCGCATGGCTTGGTCATAGCCCTGGGTCTGGTCGTACAACCAGCCCGCCAGCACTGGCAAACTGATGGCCGCGATGCACCATGCAATATACAACTGTCCTGCCACCCGACCAAAGGCATTGGGGTGCCAATAGCGCGCAATGGCTCCAGCCGTCAGGCCCGATATGAAGCCATAGCCGCAGCCGATCAGCGTCATGGACAGGACCGCCATGCCCGGTCCCGGCCAGGTCAACAGCAGGCACGACCCACTGAGGGCGATCAGGTGGGCCATGCAGGCCACGCGAGGCACCGCGAAACGGTCAATGAGCCAGCCCCCAGCAATGCGTGCAGCAGCAATCGCACCAGTGATGAAAGTGGTGCCTCCGAGCGCAAACAGGCTTTTTGCACCATAGGCCTGCAAAATGCCAGCGGCCTGGCTCATCACCATCAGACCCGCCGATGCTGCGAGAAAGAAAACAGTAAACAGCCGGGCAAACAAGCCCCAGTGGCGGGCGTCGCTGTCGGCTGCACTCGCGCCTGGATCTTGCATGCGAACCTGGGCACGACGCCAGAGCATTGCAGCGATGGCGCAGCATGTCAGCACCGTGATCGCCAGACCCGCCAGGGTGGCGCGCAGGCCGAACGCCTCGATGGCCCAGCCAAAGACAGGTGCACCCAGCATGGCACCCATGGGATACAGACTCACCACGTAACCGTTGGCCAGCCCGCTCATCGGGCTGATGGTCTGATTCAGACCCTGCTGCATCATGATGAAAGCGACCCCGCCGCCCAGTCCGAACAGAACGCCGTAGCCCAGCAGCAAATGCCCGATACCCTGTGCAGTGGCGCAGATCAGCAGGCCAGAGGCGCTCAGCGCGCCGCAAACCAGCAGCAGGGGCACAGGTGCGAAGCGGCGGTAAAGGGCAGGTCCGATGAGCATGCCGATCGTGAGAAAGATCGATGCCATGGAAAACACGATCGCCATCTCAGCCCGACCAATACCGAGCAGCGCCTCCATCGGCTTGAGGAAAACCGAAAACGCATAAACGGTGCCGAACGGCAGATTGACCACAGTGGCCGCCGCCAGGACGAGTGCCCCTCGGCTGATGCCTCGTGAGGTGGGTGAATCGCTCATCGCTGCCCCGCCATACTGACCCGATCACGATGAGTCAACGGATTCATATGATTTTTCCCATCCTGACAAAGCTGCGCGCTACGCTTGCCAAAACAAGGAGTAGACCCAAAATGGACACCTGTGCAGTGATCTCACTCATGGCGCGTTTTTCAAACCGAAGCCGATGGCCTAATTGGTTGTAAATGCTCTTCAACGCTTGGGCACTGTCGGCTTTGAAATACTCGCCTTGCGTGAT
>CANGZO010000237.1 GCA_947458305.1 Comamonadaceae bacterium | reverse complement strand
CTGGGCGGGTCCCCGCACATCTGCCACGGCATCCGATTGGCCATAGCCTTGCCGAGAATAGACCCAACCAGCGCAGCCGAGTTGTTGGCACAGGCGTTGTGGCCAGTCACGCCACATGCGCACACTGCCGAGACCTTCGTGCAAAAAAACCAGAACAGGACGATCTGGGCCCGCTGGCGCCGGGATGAACTGGGTCTCCAGCTGGACACCGAACACGTCTGTTTTTTCGCTCACGGGCAAAAGCATTGGAGTGGCCTTCAAATTCAAGGATGACGCGCTATTTTGATGGCGTTTCAACGTGGCCGGTGAAGCACCCGCACCGCGGTCGGCTGTTGTCAGCTGTTAAGCTTTGAGGCATGAAGTTGTTGATCGATTCGTTTTGGCGTGCTGGCGCATATTGCCTCCATCCCCGTGTCATCGGTTTGTCGCTGTTGCCCTTGATTTTGATGGTCGCCCTGTCTTGGTTACTGGGCTACTTGTACTGGGATGACGCCATCGCGCGGGTACGGACGGGCTTGGATGCCTCCAGTTGGTTGGACGCTGTGTGGCGCTGGTTGGAAGGCGTGGGCTTGCCAGATTTGAAAGCGGTCGTGGCGCCCTTGGTGGTCATTTTTCTGATCACACCCGTGGTGGTGGTCGTTTGCCTGGTACTGGTTTCTTGGCTGATGACGCCGGCCTTGGCTCGCATGGTTGCCCAAAGGCGGTTTGCCGGACTTGAGCTCAAGCATGGCGGAAGTTTGATGGCGGGTTTAGGTTGGACCTTGTGGTCGGTCTTGTTGGCCTTGGGGGCCTTGTTGATCACCTTGCCCTTGTGGTTGGTGCCGCCTTTGGCCATGCTGCTGCCCGCCTTGATTTGGGGCTGGCTCACTTACCGCATCATGGCTTTTGATGTGCTGGCCGAGTTTGCCAGCAGCTCAGAGCGGCAAAGTCTGCTGTCGCGTCACCGTTTGAGCCTTTTGGGTATGGGCGTGATCACCGGCATGATGGGCGCTGCGCCCAGCTTGGTTTGGGCCTCTGGCGCCTTGTTTGCCGCTGCTTTTGTGATTTTGGTGCCTTTGGCGATCTGGATTTACACCCTGGTATTTGCGTTTGCATCTTTGTGGTTTGCACATTACGCCTTGAGTGCCTTGCACGACATGCGCCTGGAGGCACCGCAAGCCTTTGACGGTGAAATTTTGACTGCCCAGCCTGTCTCGCTGCACCCTGAGGCCCGTTTGGCCGCCGGTGTTTCGCAAGGGCTGAGCAACACCCCTAAAACCGATGTGACCGATGTCGATCCTCGGCGCGGCTCTTGAACCCTTTATTCCCCTTCATCTGACCTGACCCAGCACCATGACCCCACACTTTGGACTGATCATCATTGGCGACGAAATCATGTCCGGCAAGCGCCAGGACAAACATTTGCCCAAAGTCATCGAGTTGATGACCGCCCGCGGCTTGAGTCTGGGCTGGGCTGAATACATCGGTGACGACCCCGGTCGCATCACAGCGACCCTGAAGCGGGCCTTTGAATCTGAGGACGTGGTCTTCAGCTGCGGCGGTATTGGTGCGACCCCCGATGACCATACCCGCCAATGCGCAGGACGGGCTTTGGACTTGCCGTTGGCATTGCATCCAGAAGCCAAGGCTTTGATTCAAGAGCGCATGCAGGACACCGCCAAAGAGCAGGGCGTCGCCTATGAGCCAGAGCGAGCCGACAACATCCACCGTCTCAACATGGGTGTCTTTCCGCAGGGGGCGACCATCATCCGCAACACTTACAACAAAATTCCGGGTTTCAGCTGCCAAGGGGCCGCCGGAGGCCGCGTTCATTTCGTGCCCGGTTTTCCTGTCATGGCTTGGCCCATGATCGAATCGGTGCTGGACACCCAGTACAGCGCCCATTTCCGTTTGAACGCGTACGTCGAAAAGTCGGTGATCATCTTGGGTGCAATGGAGGCCACTTTGACCCCGCTGATGGAGGGCATCGAGGCGGCGCACCCCGAGGTCAAGGTGTTCAGTTTGCCCAGTGTGGACCACCCTCAGTGGGGGCGCCACATTGAACTGGGTGTGAAGGGTTCACCCGATGCGGCAGAGAGGGCCTATGTGGACCTGCGCCAAGGCTTGATGGCTTTTTCTCTGCAATATGGCCCCGAATTGGTGCGTTGATTTGATTTGCACCAAAACAATGCAATAAAGCACATAATTGGTGCATTTTTAGATCTGACCAGGCTTGTGATGGTCTGTTGGGCCCCACTCGAAAGCCCTAACGGGTAAAAGCTGAGGGCGATCACCGCGCTTTTTTCTGCAGTGCAGCCCCTGAATTGAGCGCGGTCAGGGCACAATCTCGGGTCGTTTGATGTGGTCGATGGCGTCAAGTTGGCACAGAAACTGCAATACCCGTACGTAAACTTTACAACCCTTTTCTATCCAGGAGAATTTGATGGCCAAGACCGTCGCAGATGTGATGAGCATGGTGAAAGACAACGAAGTCAAGTTCGTTGATTTCCGTTTCACCGATACC
The DNA here is from genome assembly GCA_947458305.1 of Comamonadaceae bacterium. GTDB lineage: Bacteria > Pseudomonadota > Gammaproteobacteria > Burkholderiales > Burkholderiaceae_C > Limnohabitans_A. The sequence continues at coordinate 883 of CANGZO010000237.1, read as the reverse complement.
CGTGGCAAGTGGCAGCACATCACGGTGCCTGTTTCCCAGTTTGACGAAAGCAAGTTCGAAGACGGTCAAGCTTTTGACGGTTCTTCGATTGCAGGCTGGAAGGGCATTGAAGCTTCGGACATGTTGTTGATCCCTGATGCCAACAGCGCCATCATCGACCCCTTCTTTGAAGAAGTGACCCTGGTCTTGATCTGCGATGTGATCGAGCCCACCGACGGCAAGGCCTATGAGCGCGATCCACGTTCGATCGCCAAGCGCGCTGAGACTTACCTCAAGCAATCGGGCCTGGGCGACACCGCTTACTTCGGTCCCGAGCCAGAGTTCTTCTTGTTTGACGAAGTGCGTTGGAGCACCGAGCCGAACAACACTTTCTACGCCATCGACGAAGCCGAAGCCCCATGGAACAGCGGCACCAAGATGGACGGCGGCAACAAAGGCCACCGCAACCGCGTCAAGGGCGGCTACTTCCCAGTGCCTCCGGTCGACAGCACACACGACATGCGCAGCGAAATGTCGCTCATCCTCGAATCCGTCGGCATCCCGGTCGAAGTGCACCACCACGAAGTGGCTGGCGCTGGCCAGTGCGAAATCGGCACCAAGTTCTCCACATTGGTCGAGCGTGCTGACTGGACTTTGCTGCAAAAGTATGTGATCCACAACGTGGCCAACGCTTACGGCAAGACCGCCACCTTCATGCCCAAGCCTTACGCGGGCGACAACGGCTCCGGCATGCACGTGCACCAGTCCATCTGGAAAGACGGCAAGAACCTGTTCGCAGGCAATGGCTACGCCGGCTTGTCTGAATTTGCCCTGTACTACATCGGCGGCATCATCAAGCACGCCCGTGCCCTGAACGCGATCACCAACCCTGGCACCAACAGCT
>CANGZO010000236.1 GCA_947458305.1 Comamonadaceae bacterium | reverse complement strand
TCCTTGGTGGGATGGGGTGACACATCCCACCTGGACGCACTGGCCAAAGACGAATCGTCTTTATGAACCGCTGTTTTGCAGCGCGGCGATGCGCTCTTCGATCGGCGGGTGGGTGCTGAACAACTGACCAATGCCACCCGCAATGCCCATGGCGGCCATGGTTTTGGGCAACTCGGCAGTGTGCACACCGCCCAGGCGGGCCAAGGCGTTGATCATCGGCTGCTTGCGACCCATCAGTTGGGCCGCGCCTGAATCCGCGCGGAACTCGCGCTGGCGACTGAACCAGGCCACGATGATGGCGGCCACGAAGCCCAACAAAATGTCCATCACGATGGTGGTGATGTAGTAGCCCATGCCAGGCCCCGTGTTCTCGCTGTCGCCCTTGCGCAAGAAACTGTCCACCGCATAACCCACTACGCGCGAGATGAACACCACGAAGGTGTTCATGACGCCCTGGATCAGGGTCATGGTGACCATGTCGCCGTTGGCAATGTGCGCCACTTCGTGGGCAATAACAGCCTCGATTTCTTCGTGCGTCATGTTTTGCAACAAACCGGTAGACACCGCCACCAAAGCCGAATCGCGGAACGCTCCGGTGGCAAATGCATTGGGGTCGCCCGGGAAGATGCCGACTTCGGGCATGCCGATTCCGGATTTGTCGGCAAACTTGCGCACCGTGTCCAAAATCCAAGCCTCGTCGGCGTTGGCGGGCTGGGTGATGACTTGCACACCCGAAGTCCACTTGGCCATGGGCTTGCTGATCAACAAAGAGATGATGGCACCGCCAAAGCCCATGATCAGCGCAAAACCCAGCAAAGCGCCCAAGTTCAGACCGTTGGCCGTCAAGAACCGATTAACGCCCAGCAGGTTGGCCACAATGCCCAGCACGACCACGACGGCCAGGTTGGTCATGACAAAAAGAAAAATGCGTTTCATGTTGTGTTTCACTTTCAGCCCGAAAGACGCGGGCATGTGGGTTTGAATATTAGGGTCTCAAAAACCAAATTCAAGACAGGGCGTTGAAATCCTGATCGGCGTGTGGTTTTTCGATGGCGAGTGCGCCCCGTTTGGGCCTGAAAACACTGGGGTCGGCGTAAAAAGAAGGGTCTTCGTTGTCAGGACACCAACCAGGCAAGCCCAGCAAAGGCAGAGGACTGAAGGGCTTTTGCGACAGTTTGGCCTCGGTCAGGTCTTGCGCCAACCAAGCATCGATGTCTTGTGGTGGCACATCCTGTGGCACACGCCACATGTGCACCGTGATCGATTTGTAGGGCTGTACCGCTTTTTCTAAGGCTGCATGGCCAAAGGTCCACACGCGTGTGTGCACCCACTCACTTCTCAAGCCCACCAATGCGTCAAACCATCGGTGCTCGCTCAGCGCAGCCCACAGCGCATCCGACGGCTGGATCAACAAGGCGTTCTCATCGAACACGGTTGCCGCATCGCGCACCTTGCCGCGTACCTGCCCCACGCCAGCACGGGCGATTTCTTGGGCTTGCAACTGGTTCAAGCGCTTTTTGGCCAAAGGAAAATGCATCCAGCACAAGGCGTTGAAGAAGTCGTGCAAGCCTTCGCGGGTGGGCACTTGGCCCGTGGCAAAGATGAAGTCCTCGTAGGCTTGGCCTTCTGGCAAGTCGTCTTGGGGCACAAAACAAACCGGCGCACTTTGGGCGGCATTCAAAGCCTGGTGCTGAGGGCAACCCAAGGCCACTTGGCGGGCCATGGGCTCGCCCACAGCACGCCAGTCGGCCAGCCAAGGGGCGCACCAATCGATGTCGCTCACGCGCAGCGCAGAAGCGGCTGCGCAGCGACTGCCTGCACGGTTGGGATTCAGGCGCTCAGCAAACGCCACGGCAGGCTCTCACCAGAGCGCAGGGGCTTGAGTTCGGCCTCGCCAAACGCGTAGCTCTCAGGTGGCGTCCAGTTTTCACGGCGCAAAGTGATGCGGTCGGTGTTGCGTGGCAAGCCATAAAAATCGGCCCCATAGAAACTGGCAAAACCCTCGAGCTTGTCCAATGCGCCGGCCTGGTCAAAGGCTTCGGCGTACATCTCAATGGCTGCATGCGCTGTGTAGCAACCGGCGCAGCCCGTGGCGTGCTCTTTCAGATGGGCCGGATGGGGCGCACTGTCGGTACCCAAAAAGAAGCGCGGATCGCCCGAGATGGCGGCCTGCACCAGCGCCTGTCGGTGCGTCTCGCGCTTGAGCACAGGCAGGCAGTAGTAATGCGGGCGAATGCCCCCCGTGAAGATGGCGTTGCGGTTGTACAGCAAATGGTGCACCGTGATGGTGGCTGCCAAATGGCTGTCGGCTGCGGACACGTACTGCACCGCCTCCGATGTGGTGATGTGTTCCATCACGATTTTGAGTGCTGGGAAATCCCTGCGCAGAGGCATCAAGTGCCGCTCAATGAACACCGCCTCACGGTCAAACAGGTCAATGTCGGACGTGGTCACTTCGCCATGCACCAAGAGCAATACGCCTTCGCGTTGCATGGCTTCGAGCACAGGGTAAATCTTGCGCAGATCGGTCACGCCCGCGTCGCTGTTGGTCGTGGCACCGGCGGGGTACAACTTGCAAGCCACCACGCCTGCGGCTTTGGCACGGGCGATCTCTGCCGGATCCAGATTGTCCGTCAGGTACAGGGTCATGAGCGGCTCAAAGGCCATGCCCGGGGGCACAGCGGCCAAGATGCGGTTTTTATAGGCCAACGCCTGCGCGGCCGTGGTCACGGGCGGTTTGAGGTTGGGCATGATGATGGCGCGGGCAAATTGCGCAGCGGTGTGAGGCACCACCACGTTCAGGGCGGCGCCATCGCGCACATGCAGGTGCCAGTCGTCTGGCCGGATGAGGGTGAGTTCTTGGGTCATGGGGTGTATTGTCTCAAACCTGTCACTGGGGCTGTGGCTTTGTCCCGACTTGGCTCAGGTGAACTGGCCCAGGCGGTGCCCGAGGCGAGGTCACGGGCCGGGGCTCATACTCGCTTCGCTCGCCAAATCGCCCCAACCCGTGACCCCACCTCTGGTGCGAAAGTTTGGGGTCAACTGGCCTCAATGCCCCAGGATCTTGGACAAGAAGTCCTGCGCCCGGTCGGTTTGCGGCGCATCAAAGAACTGCTGGGGCGGGGCTTGCTCAACCACCTGGCCTTGGTCCATGAAGATCACACGATCGGCCACCGCCTTGGCAAAGCCCATCTCGTGTGTCACGCACAGCATGGTCATGCCTTGACTGGTCAACTCGATCATCACGTCCAGCACTTCCTTGATCATCTCGGGGTCGAGGGCCGAGGTGGGCTCATCGAACAGCATGATCTTGGGCGTCAAGCACAGCGCACGGGCAATCGCCACGCGCTGCTGCTGGCCGCCGGACAACTGCAGGGGGTACTTGTTGGCGTGCTCGGCAATGCGCACGCGCTCC
>CANGZO010000235.1 GCA_947458305.1 Comamonadaceae bacterium | reverse complement strand
GGCGCGGGCTTGCCGGGGATCAGCGCGGTGGTGATGATGATGTCGCACTCTTTCGCTTGCTTGGCGTACATCTCGCGCTGCGCGGCCTGGAAGCCTTCGCTCATGACCTTGGCGTAACCGCCGCCGCCCGAGCCTTCTTCTTCGTAGTCCACCTTGACGAACTCACCGCCAAGCGAGACCACCTGGTCGGCCACTTCGGCGCGGGTGTCGTTGGCACGCACGATGGCGCCCAGGCTGGCGGCTGCGCCAATGGCGGCGAGACCTGCCACACCGGCGCCAGCGATGAACACTTTGGCGGGGGGCACTTTGCCCGCGGCTGTGATCTGGCCGTTGAAGAAGCGGCCAAACGCATTGGCCGACTCGACCACCGCGCGGTAACCACTGACACCCGCCATCGAGGTCAGGGCGTCCATCTTTTGGGCGCGGCTCAATGTGCGGGGCAACGCGTCAATCGACAGCGCCGTGACCTTTTTGGCCGCGAGCTGCTGCATCAAATCGGGGTTTTGGGCGGGCCACAAGAAGCCAATCAGCGTCTGGCCTTCGTGCATCAGCGCCACTTCGTCGGGTGTGGGGGCGCGCACTTTGAAAACAATGTCGCTGCCGCTCCACAGTGCCGCCGCGCTCGGCGCAATCGTGGCACCGGCTTCGACGAAGGCGGCGTCAGACAGGTCAGCCAGATCGCCCGCGCCGCGCTCAACCACCACAGCAAATCCGAGCTTGACCAACTTGGTCACCGCATCGGGGACGGTGGCCACACGTTTTTCGCCAGGAAAAACCTCTTTCGGCACGCCAATGCGCTGGGGCGTGGCGGTTGTATCGCCTGTTTGCATGTCTGTCTCCTCACTCTGTCCAGAAAACCAAAGGAAAACAGCTTAACCGAAGTCAATGTGTCCCCCCTTTCACCAAGATCTTCCAAGTGGCATGGCCATGCGCCCAGTGCCCATGAAAAATCAATACATCAGCTCACACCAATATTGTGCATCTCCAGGCTTGATCCAGGCCAAGTGACCATTGCATGTCAGCCTTGGGGGCACGGGGGACCGATAATCCAAGCATGGACACACGCTGGAAACCCAATGTCACCGTGGCCGCCATCATTGAAAAAGAAGGCCGCTACCTGCTGATTGAAGAACACACCCAAGAGGGCCTAAAGCTGAACAACCCGGCTGGCCACCTCGACCCCGGTGAATCCCCCGCAGAAGGCTGCGCGCGCGAAGCCTTGGAAGAAACGGCTCGACCCTTCACACCCAAAGAGTTGGTGGGCATTTACTTGTCTCGCTTTCAAAGACCACAAACAGGCGAAGACATCACCTATGTGCGCATGGCCTTTTGCGGTGACATCGGTGATGTGCAGCCGGGTCTGAGTCTGGACGAAGGCATTGTGCGAACGGTCTGGATGACCCCTCAAGAGGTGCGCGACAGTGCCGAACGCCACAGAAGCCCCTTGGTGCTGCGGTGCATTGAAGACCATCTGGCAGGCCAGCGCTTTCCATTGGGCGTGATCCACACGGATTCAGCGGTGGCCAATTTGCCGCCCTTGGCACCATGAGCGCCGTTTGGTCAAGCGAAGCCCTTTGGCTGCTCACGGGTGGCGCGGCCTTTGCGGCGGGCGTGCTCAATGCCATCGCTGGGGGTGGCAGCTTTCTCACCTTTCCAGCCTTGGTTTTTGCAGGCGTGCCGCCCCTGGCCGCCAACGCCACCAGCGCCATGGCCGTGAGCCCCGGTTACTTGGGCAGCACCTGGGGGTTTCGTGCAGAACTCAAGGCCTTGCCCAAAAGCCTGCTTCAAAAAGAGGTGACCATCGCCGCTTTGGGCGGTTTGATCGGTGCCGGCTTGTTGCTGGTGACGCCTGCCAAAGTCTTTTCAGGTCTGGTCCCATGGCTTTTGTTGGTAGCCACTGCGCTGTTTGCGGCAGGTCCCTGGCTCGCCCAGGGCAATTCTGGCCAAGGTCAGCCCACTTGGCGCATGCCCGGATTGATGCTGGTGGCCGTTTACGGCGGTTATTTCAATGGGGGATTGGGCATTTTGCTGATGGCGCTGTACACCCTGACCGGTGAATCCAGACTGAACACGGTCAACGCACTGAAAAACCTCAATTCTTTTGTGCTGTCTTTGCTGTCCGTGCTGGCATTTGCGCTGGCGGGCGCCATTGTTTGGCCCCAAGCCATCTGGATGATGGTTTTGGCCACCGCAGGGGGCTGGGTGGGTGCGCGCTTGGCCAAGCGCTTGCCAGTGCGCTGGGTGCGTTGGCTGGTCATCGCCACGGGTTTGGTGATGAGTGCGATTTTCTTCAGTCGGATGTGACCACGTCGGCGCACGCAAACCGGTGACGTAAAGGCAACCTCAAAGTCAATCAGCTGGGGTTTTTTGGCCAGCGGCAACGGCGTCTAGGCGTGCTTTTTCGGCCAAGACCTTGGCCACATAACCGTTGTCTTCGGTCATGGCATAGCCCCCCAGGTAAAAGAGCAAACCATCTTCCAGCGAACCGCCCCGCAGCTTGATCGCATCGCTCAACACCGCCACCCCCACACGCAAGTTGGTCACCGGATCAAAGGCGGCCAATCGCCCGCCATAGGCCTCATAACGTTGGGCATGAATGCCCGTCATCACCTGCATCAAACCCTGAGCACCAGCCTGGCTTTGCACATAGGGATGGAAACTCGATTCCGTGGCCATCACCGCCAAAATCAGGTGTGCAGGCAGTTTGGACGTTTTGGCCAGCACATGGGCCTCCGCCACCAAGGCAGCCAAAGGCTCAGGCGCCACCTTGTACTTGCGTGCCAACCAATTGGCCACCAACGCCTGCTGAGGTGGCAAATCCTGCAAATGCACGGCAGTGGCTCGCTCGGCTGTGTTTTGGGGCCAAAACACAGTCAAGACATCCCGCTCTCTCAACCAAGTGGCCAAGCGCTGCTCCAGCGGCTGCAACCATTGCGGCTGCAGCCATACCCACAACAACAAGACAGCCACCAGCCCCCCCACCAAGGCCAATCCACGGTGGGTGAACGCCACAAGGCGTGCCAGCGCGTTGCGACAACGCGCCCGACGGTCGGGGTCTTGCGACCAAGGATTGAACATGGCTTCCAAACTTTCAAGGCTGATCATTATCCGGCCGATCTGCCAGACCGATGCCTTCACCCCCATCGCCATGTCCCATTCACGCAAAGGATAATCACACCATGTCCAAATTCAAACGTGTGGTCGTCGGCCTGTCCGGCGGCGTCGATTCGGCCGTCACGGCCCATTTGCTCAAGCAGCAAGGCCATGAAGTCATTGGCATCTTCATGAAAAACTGGGAAGACGACGATGACAGCGAATACTGCTCGTCCAACATCGACTTTGTGGATGCCGCCGCCGTGGCCGATGTGCTGGGCATCGAGATCGAGCATGTCAACTTTGCGGCCGATTACAAAGACCGG
>CANGZO010000234.1 GCA_947458305.1 Comamonadaceae bacterium | reverse complement strand
CCGCGTTCTTTGGCTTGGGTCACGCTGGGTATGAACTTTTGTTCGCGATCGGCCAAGTACAACAAGATGGCGTTGCTGTCGAACACGGTGGTGTCGCCATCGGTGATGGCGGGCACCTTGGCATTGGGGTTGACCGCCAAGAAGTCGGGTGCGAACTGTTCGCCTTTGCGTGTGTCCACAGGTACAGCCTCAAAAGCCAGCCCCAGCTCTTCCAGCAACAAGGCAATCTTCATCGGGTTGGGTGCAGCGTTAAAGAAAAATTTCAACATATTGGCTCCGTTTAAAAATGAAAAATGTGTTGAAGCCCAGTGTCGCCGAATCCACGAGAATGCGCACAGTTGCACCAGTCATTTGGGCGACTGTGTCAGCTGGGGCTTGTTGTTAACGTCTTCTCTTTCTCAACCCTCCACCCATCCCCATGACCGAGAGACTTTCGCAAATTCGTTACGAGGACTTGACGACCGATGTTCGGCCCTTGGCCGATGACATTCTCAAAGTGTCCAGCGCTGCTTTAGGGGGGCCATACAACGCTTTGTTGCGCAGCCCCGACATGGCCCGGCGTGCTTTTGATTTTCTGGACTATCTGCGTTTTCGCACCTCGGTGAACAAGCGCTTGAACGAATTCGCCATCTTGATCCAGGCCCGCATCTCTAATGCCCAATTCGAATGGTGGGCGCATGAGCGCATCGCACGCAAGGCCGGATTGTCCGATGCGGTCATGCGTGACTTGCAGCAATGCCAGCGCCCCACCAGCATGCAAGCCGACGAACGCTTGGTTTACGACTACTGCGTTCAGTTGTCGCTCAACCACCGCGTGCCAGATGCTTTGTGGCAAGAGGCCGTTGCGGCCATGGGCGAACAAGCCGTGGTCGATCTCACCGTGTTGTCCGGCACGTATGTCATGGTGTCCATGCTGCTCAATGCCACTCAAGTGGGCATTCCTGACGGAGGCGAGCTCCCTTTGCAGGTGATGGACCCTCAAGACATTCGCCAGCGTTTGCTGGCCTGATTCGTTTTTTCACAATCCCAAGGAGACCGCCATGACATTCCCTTTTGTTCGCAGCGCATTGGCCCTCATGTTGGCCGCCACGGCCTTGCATGTTTCGGCACAAGACTTTCCCAACCGCGCCATCACCATGGTCATGCCCTATGCCGCAGGTGGACCGGGCGACACCATCACCCGGGTGTTTGCCGGGGCCATGCAAAAGCACTTGGGCCAGCAAATCGTGGTGGACAACACCGCTGGAGCGTCCGGCTCCATTGGTACGGCCAAAGTGGCGCGCGCCAGACCCGATGGCTACACCTTGTTGATGATCCACGTGAGCCATGCCACCAATGTGGCCATGTACAAAGGTTTGCCCTACCACCCGGTCGACGATTTTGAGCCGATTGGTCGCGCCACCAGCGGCCCCATGGTCATCGTCACGCGCAATGATTTTCCGGCACGCAACTTGAATGAATTTGTGGCCTACGTGAAAGCCAACGGACCCAAAGTCAGCTTGGCGCATGCGGGTGTGGGCTCGGCCTCGCACTTGTGCGGCCTCATGATGATGAACGCTTTGAACGTCAAGCTCAATGAAATTCCCTACAAGGGCACTGGCCCGGCCCTGAACGACCTGATGGGCGGTCAGGTGGACATTTTGTGCGACCAAACCTCGGGCACGGTACCCTCGGTCAAGGGTGGCAAGATCAAGGCCTATGCCTCAGCTGGCAAGGCCCGTCTGCCCCAGTTGCCTGAGGTGCCCGCCATCACCGATGCCGGGGTGGAAGGTTTTGACATCAACATTTCGTTTGGTCTGTACGCCCCCAAGGGCACACCCAAGCCGGTGCTCGACCAGTTGACCTCGGCGCTGCAAAAGTCGGTGACCGATCCTGAGGTGCGCCAGCGCCTGGAGGGCATGGGCATTTCGGCCGTGTCGGTTGACCAAGCGCGTCCTGAAGCTTTGCGCAACCACCTCAAAAACGAGATCGATACCCTGGGCGGTTTGTTGATCAAGGCCGGCGTCAAAGCGAATTGAGCGCCCCTTTGCGCAGGGGCCTGAAGGTCTGCGTCTCGCCTGTTTGGGAGATCTCATGATGCAAAGCTGGTGGCCCTTGCTGCTGACCCTGGTCATCCAGGCCATGGTGGCCATGGCCTTGCTCACTTTGCCGGTGATTGCGCCGGTGGTGGCGCAGACCCTGCAGGTGTCGCCTGCGCTCGTGGGTTTGTATGTGTCGGTCACCTACGCCGGCGCCATGGTGGCCACCCTGATGGGCGGCGCCACCGTGGCCCGCATGGGCGCCATTCGGGTCAGCCAATGGGGACTGGTGTTGTGCGCTGTGGGCTTGGTGTTGTGCGCAGTGCCTTGGTTGCCGGCCATGGTCTTGGGTGCCGTGCTCATTGGTCTGGGCTACGGCCCGATCACCCCGGCCAGCTCGCACCTGTTGGCCCGCACCACCCCCAAAGCGCAAATGTCCTTGGTGTTTTCCATCAAACAAACCGGCGTGCCTTTGGGCAGCATGTTGGCGGGCGCGATCGTGCCGCCTCTGGCCTTGCTGATCGATTGGCAGCTCAGCATGCTGGTGGTGGCCGCACTGTGCTTGGTGTGCGCCGGGTTCTCGCAGAGCTTGCGGGCCGATTTGGACAGCGACCGGCAAGCTGACCTGCACATTCGGTGGGGCAGTTTGATCGATCCCATCCGCATGGTGTTGGCGCACCGAGCCTTGCTCACCATGGCCTCTTGTTCGTTCATGTTTTCCATGGTGCAGTTGTCGCTCACCACCTATTTGGTGACTTTTTTGCACGACGATTTGTCGTATGGATTGGTAGCGGCCGGCTTGGCTTTGTCCGTGACCCAGCTGGGTGGCATTGGGGGTCGTGTGGCCTGGGGTTATGTGGCTGATCGCTGGCTGGGCGCGCGGGGCATGTTGTTGCTTTTGGCCAGCATGATGGCTGTTTGTGCTTTGAGCTCAGCCTTTTTGACCACCGAGACGCCGCATGCCCTGGTGATCGCCATTTTGGTGGGCTTTGGCGCTTCAGCCATTGGCTGGAACGGCGTCTATTTGGCCGAAGTCGCTCGACGTGCGCCCCCCGGCATGGCCAGCATGGCCACAGGCGGCACGCTGGCCTTCACGTTTTTGGGTGTGGTGTTGGGGCCACCCATGTTCGGGGCTTTGTCGGGCTTGTTTGGCACTTACCGTGCGGGCTTTGTGGGCCTGATGGTCATGGCCAGCGTCAGCGGCACGGTGCTGTACTTCAGTCAGCGAAACCGTTGAGCCGAGACACCTGAAGCACAGGCGTTCAGTCCGCCAATTCAGCCCGCCAACAAAATCTGATCGATCCAGGCTTGAATCGTGGGGCCGTCCATGCCGTGCGCCAGGCCCAAGAGCATGACGATGCGCACCTTGTGCGGCGGCAAAGGGCCTGCCGTCAAGATGTCGTGCT
>CANGZO010000233.1 GCA_947458305.1 Comamonadaceae bacterium | reverse complement strand
TCCTTTGGCCCCTTTTTTGACTCATAAAAAATCAGATAATTTAAGAAAAATACTCTCACAAAAGCTAAGCATGAAATCGCCCTTCAACTACAAACACTTGTATTACTTTTGGGTCGTGGCCAAGGAAGGCGGCATCACGCGGGCGGCCGACAAGCTCGACATGGCGGTGCAAACCGTGAGCGCACAAGTGCGTGAATTGGAAAAGTCGCTCGGTTATGCCTTGCTCAAGCCAGCAGGGCGAGGGCTGGTCTTGACCGATGCAGGCCTGGCCGCCATGCAACAAGCCGATCAAATTTTTCAGTTGGGTGAAGATCTGCCTGCGAAAGTGCGCGACGCCGTCAGCTCACCCACGGTGCGCCTGGCTGCTGGCATCTCAGATGGGTTGCCCAAACTGGTGGTGCGTCAACTGATGCAACCGGTCATGAGCGAGCCGCACCTGCGCTTGTTGTGCCATGAAGGCGAGTTCGACGAATTGTTGGGTGATCTGGCGCTGCACCGCTTGGATGTGGTGCTGTCGGACCGCCCGGCCCCCACCAATGCCAACCTCAAGCTCTACAACCACGCCTTGGGCTCATCGGCCGTGTCTTGGTACGGCAGCGCATCGCTGGTGAAAGCTGCGCGCAAAACATTCCCCGCCAGTCTGGCCGAAGTGCCCGTGCTGCTGCCCACCGAACACACCGCCGTGCGCACACGCCTGGACCACTGGTTTGAGCACCACGGCATTCGCCCACGCATCGTCGGCGAGTTCGAAGACAGCGCCTTGCTCAAGACCTTTGGTGAAAGCGGCATGGGGGTGTTCCCGGCCGCCGAATGCATCCACGACGAATTGCTGGCGCACTACGCGGTGCAAAAACTTGGGGCCTGCGAAGGCGTGAAGGAAAATTTCTTTGCGATCGGCACCGAAAAGAAAGTGCAACACCCTCTGGTGCAACGTTTGCTGCTGGCCAGCACCCTCGGCCCCCATTGATGTTTGGACTTGGCGTCCTGGCCATCCCCGGTTGAATCTCCGTGGATGGCCCGAGGTCCTTATGTATTGGACGACGATGAGGAAGCAGAACGCACGCTCAGCAGCATGGTGATCGCCAAAATCGCCACGACCACACCCAGCGAGATGGCCACCGGGATTTTGTAGACATCGATCAGGCACATCTTGGTGCCAATGAAGACCAAAATGACCGCCAAACCGTAGTTGAGCAGGTGGAACTTGCTGGCCACGGCTGCCAGCAAGAAGTACATGGCGCGCAGACCCAAAATGGCGAACACGTTGCTGGTCAACACGATGAAGGGGTCGGTCGTGATGGCGAAGATGGCGGGGATGGAGTCCACCGCGAAGATCACATCGGTCAGGGCAATCAAGCAAATCACCATGAACAAGGGTGTCGCAATTTTTTGACCGTTTTCGATGGTCCAGAATTTTTCACCGTCGTAGTTTTTGCTGACGGGCAAGATTCTGCGCAACAACTTGAGCGCTGGGTTGTCGTCCAGCGAAGGCTCTTGACCTGCTGCCCACCACATTTTCACGCCCGTGAGGATCAGGAAAGCGCCGAACACGTACAAGATCCAATGGAACTGCTGGAGCAACCAACCACCCACCAAAATCATGATGGTGCGCAGCACGATGGCACCGATGATGCCAATCATCAACACGCGCTTTTGGAAGTGCGTAGGCACTGCAAAATACGTGAAGATCAGCAAGAAGACAAAGATATTGTCTACAGCCAATGATTTTTCAATCAGGTAACCGGTCAGGAACTCCAACGACTTGGTATTGGCCAATTCGACCGAACCCGTGGTGTCCTTGATGGCCCACCAAAACAAGCCGTTGAACAAAAAGCTCAAAGCGATCCAGATCAGCGACCAATTGAGCGCCTCTTTGACGCCAATGTCGTGTGCGCCTTGCTTTTTGAGCACCACAAAATCCACAAAGAGTGACGCCAACACGATGGCCACAAACGTCACCCACAGCCACATGGGAGCTACGGTTTCCATAAACACCTTTCAGTTTGTTGTGATGACCCGTCCACATCACTGCCTCAGCTGACAAATTCTTGCGGGTCATGCAAGGGCTGAAGTCTAGGGCAGAAACTGAAATGAATGTCTGAATAAAAAAGGTTTTTACTTCGAAAAAAAGGGAATGTCGGGCTGATTTTTGGATGGCTAACGCAAAGCACTGAATCGGCTGAACGCTTGCGCTTCGCTTTTGTCAAAAACCATGAAAAAAACCGCCAAAACCCATACGGGTTTTGGCGGTCTCACAACCGCTTACGCAGGTTTGTTTACTTCTTGTCTGAGAAGTAGCCGGATGTGACCTTCCAACGGCCATCGGTGATTTGGGACATGCGCGATGCATTGCTGCCCAAACGCTTGGTCGGACTGAACGTCATTTCAGCACTGCCGAAGATATCGGCGGGGATCACCATGGTGTCCATGGCTTTGATCACGCTTTCGGTGCTCAGGTTCGCGCCAGCTTTGTCCACAGCACGCAAGAAAGCATCGATCGCGTTGTAACCGTACACCGAGAACACGGTCGGGTCTTCGTTGAACTTGGTCTTGTACTTGTTGGCCCAGAAACGAATCGGCTGAGCGGCCTCATCCAAGTAGGGGTGCTGGGTCGACATGGTGGCGTAAAAGCCGTTCATGGCGGGGCCACCCAATTTGTGGATCAAGTCGGTGTAGGCCGCGCTGGAGCCGAGGAATGTGGGGTTGAAGCCCAAGCGGCGGGCAGTGGCAATACCGCCAATGGTCTCGCGGATGATGGTGCCCATGACCACAAAGTCGCACTTGGACGAGGCCAGTTTTTGCATCTGCGATGCAAAGTCGGTCGCGCCGCGCTTGTAGGTGGTCACTTCGGCAAACTGCATGCCCATGCTCTTGAGGCCCTCTTCCGCACCACGGAACACTTCCAGACCAAATTCATCGTCCTGGTGCATCGCGCAAATTTGTTTGGCGTTCTTTTCCTTCACCAAAATCGGCACACCCAAACGCATCTGGTCGTAGTAGGTGGCGGCAAACGAGTACTTGAGCTTGTGGAAGGGCTCGTACATTTCACGCGCAGCCGTGACGGGGAAGAAGTTCATCACGTTCTTCTGGAACTGCACGGGCATGGCGGCCATGTTTTGCGCTGTGCCGATGTGGCCGATCATGGCAAAAATCTTGTCCTGGTTGACCAGCTTTTGCGCAGCCAAGACGGCGCGGCGGGGGTCATAGGCCGAGTCTTCCACCAGCAGCTTGAACTTGCGGCCATTGATGCCGCCTTGCTCATTGGCTTCGTCCACGCGCAGCATCATGCCCAGGCGCACTTGCTTGCCAAAGCCTGCCAGCGGGCCAGACAAATCCTGGATCGATCCGAGCACAACTTCGTTTTTGGACACGCCTTGCGATTTTTGGGCCATGGCCGCGCCAGCGGTCAGGGCCATCGCGGCAGCGATCAGACTGAGTTTGAGTTTCATG
>CANGZO010000232.1 GCA_947458305.1 Comamonadaceae bacterium | reverse complement strand
GTACCACAAGCAGGGCAAAGTGCGGGCATTGGCGGTGACCAGCCGAGAGCGTAATCCGGCGCTGCCTGACATCCCCACCGTGATCGAAACGGGTATCGCCAATTTCGAGGTGGTGGGCTTTTATGGCTTCTTGGCCCCTGCAGGCACGCCCAAAGAGGTGGTCAACAAGCTCAGTGACGCGTTCAAAGCGGTGATGAACCAAGCCGACATTCGATCACGCATGGTGTCGCAAGGGGCAGATCCAGCGTTTTTGGGGGCAGATGACTTTGCCAAATTCCTGACTATAGAAATGCCGCGGTGGGCGTCAGTTGTGCAAAAGTCGGGCGCCAAGCTCGACTGAGTCAGTTGGGGCTGAACAGGTCCACCCGGTCGGTGATGATGCCGTCGGTGCCCAGCGCCAGCAGGTGCTGGGCGGCCCAGTCGTCGTTGACGGTGTAGCTCAGGCACCGCATGCCTGCGCCGTGGACTTGGGCCACGGTGGTCGAGTCCCACAGGGCATAGTTGGCCACCACGGCCACGCATCTTAATTCTTGAGCTTTTTCAAACCAGCCGTCCCACAGCGTGTCGATCAACAGTCCGCGAGGCAGCGCGGGTGACGCTGCTTTTGCGGCTGACAGTGCATCGGTTTTGAATGACGTCAAGAGTGGCGGCACGACCGCGCCTTGCCACAGTTGGGTGGCCAGACGCGCCACGGCCTCGCCTGTTGCGGACTCGGTGCCCGGGGTAGGCTTGATCTCAATGTTCAGCAGATGGTCGTTGATGAGGCAAAACCGCGCCAGCGCTTCGAGCGTGGGCAGGGCCTCGCCCGCGTAGGTGCGTGAATGCCAGCTGCCCGCGTCCAGCTGCGACAGGGCTTGCCAGGGCAGCTCACCGCCAATGCCTTGGCTGTTGGTGGTGCGCTCCAGCGTGGCGTCGTGCATCAAGAACACCACGCCGTCGGCGCTGAGCTTGGCGTCGCACTCGAACATGCGGTAACCATGCGCCGCGCCCAGCCGGAAAGCGGCCAGGGTGTTTTCCGGGGCGAGCTTACCTGCACCCCGGTGCGCAATCCAAATTGGGTAGGGCCAAGCAGGCAGGGCTTTCACGGCAGTGACGGCAGCTCGGCTCATGCGGTGGTGATGCGTTGGCCCGTTTTGGCGTCAAACCAGTGCAGTTTGTCAGCGCGGGGGGTAATGCAAAAAGACTCGCCAGCTGAAGGAGCGGGCAGGGATGCGTCCAGGCGCAGCGTCAGGCTTTCTGTGCCCAAACGGGCGTGCACCAAGCGCTCAGCCCCAAGCAGTTCCACGGTTTCCACCTGCAAATGCCAACCCGTGGGCGTGATGTCCATGTGTTCGGGGCGAATGCCCAGGATGCGGCCTGCTGGGGTGTCCGGCGCTTGTTGGAGCAGGTTCATCGGGGGTGAACCAATGAAGCTGGCCACAAAGGTGCTGGCGGGGCGGTTGTAGACCTCTTCGGGCGTGCCGAACTGTTCCATGTGCCCGCCGTTCATCACGATCATGCGCTGGGCCAGCGTCATGGCTTCGACCTGGTCATGCGTCACAAACAGGCTGGTGATGCCGAGTTCGCGGTGCAGTTTTTGAATTTCCAGCCGCGTTTGGGCACGCAGTTTGGCGTCCAGATTCGACAACGGCTCGTCAAACAAAAAGACCTGTGGCTGGCGCACGATGGCGCGGCCCATGGCCACGCGCTGGCGCTGGCCGCCTGAGAGCTCGCGCGGTTTGCGCTGAAGCAGGTGGGAGAGTTCCAGAATGCCTGCGGCCTTGTCGACCCGGGCCTTGATCTCGTCCACCGGCACTTTGGCGATTTTCAGGCCATAGGCCATGTTGTCGAACACGCTCATGTGCGGGTACAGCGCGTAGTTCTGAAACACCATCGCGATGTCGCGCTCGGCGGGTTCCAGGTCGTTGACGATCCGTTCACCAATGGCGATCGTGCCGCCCGAGATGTCTTCGAGGCCCGCCACCATGCGCAGCAGGGTGGATTTGCCGCAGCCCGAAGGCCCGACGATGACCACGAACTCACCGTGCGCGATCTCTGCGCTCAGGTCGTGGATGACGGTGTTGGCTTTGTCGCCCGCGCCGTAGGTTTTGAGGATGTGAGAGAGGGTGATTGCAGCCATATGTGGTTTTGATCAGACGAGGACAGAGCAACGCTTCGCAGCGGTCTGTCCCCGGCGTTTTTATTTTTCCGTATCAACCAGTCCTTTGACGAACCATTTTTGCATCAGGATGACGACCAGCGCCGGGGGCAGCATGGCCAAAATCGCGGTGGCCATGACCACGTTCCATTCGGTGTAGGCCTCGCCCGCGATCAGGCGCTTGATGCCCATGACCACCGGGTACATGTCTTCGTTGGTCGTCACCAAAAGCGGCCACAGGTATTGGTTCCAGCCATAAATGAACTGGATCACGAACAGGGCGGCGATGGATGTGCGTGTCAGCGGCAGCAAGATGTCGATGAAAAACCGCATCGGCCCCGCGCCGTCCATGCGGGCGGCTTCCACCAACTCGTCAGGCACCGTCAGGAAAAACTGCCGGAACAAAAACGTGGCCGTGGCCGAGGCGATGAGCGGCACCGTCAGGCCCGCGTAGCTGTTGAGCATGCCCAGGTTGGCCACCACCTCGTAGGTGGGGCCGATGCGCACTTCGACGGGCAGCATCAGGGTGACAAAAATCATCCAGAACACCAGATTGCGCAAAGGAAAGCGGAAATACACGATGGCAAAGGCCGACAACAAAGAGATGATGATCTTGCCAATCGCAATCACCAGCGCACTGACCAGGCTGACCCACATCATGGGCGCGGCCGCCGGGATGCGGCTGCCGGCACTGGTTTCGCCGCCAAACAGGGCGGTTTTGTAGGTCTCTAGGGCGTGGCTGCCGGGCCACATGGACATGGGCACCGATTGGGCGATGTCGGCTGCGCTTTGGGTGGAGGCGACAAAGGTCAGGTAAAGCGGGAAGGCCACGATCGCCACCCCCAGGATCAGCACCAGGTGGGACAAGACCGTGAGGCCAGGGCGTTTTTCAATCATGGGGCGGGCTCAGTACTGGACTTTTTTCTCGACAAAACGGAACTGCACCACCGTCAGCGCCACCACAATCAGCATCAGGATCACCGACTGCGCGGCCGAGCCGCCCATGTCCAGCGCCTTGAAGCCGTCGTAATAGACCTTGTAGACCAGGATGGCGGTGTCCTTGCCCGGGCCACCTTGGGTGGTGGCGTCGATGATGCCAAAGGTGTCAAAAAAGGCATACACCACGTTGATGACCAAGAGGAAAAACGTGGTGGGCGACAACAGCGGAAAGACAATGGTCCAAAAGCGGTGCCAAGGACTGGCCCCATCGATGGCTGCTGCCTCCAGCAGCGATTTGGGGATGGACTGCAGTCCGGCTAGAAAAAACAGGAAGTTGTAGGAGATTTGCTTCCACACGGCGGCCACCACGATCAGCGTCATGGCGTG
>CANGZO010000231.1 GCA_947458305.1 Comamonadaceae bacterium | reverse complement strand
GCGGATCACATCGGTGACCACCGCCACCAGGCTGAGGTTCATTTTGCTAAAGTCGATGTAAGCGTTCCTGATCGAGGAACTGATGGGAAGGGTTTTTTCGCGGATTTCAACAATTTTCATGTCATGACTCGTGTGGGGATTGAAGATGGGGTGATGTTGCCGCGAGGGAATCAGGAAAGCCAATGCTCGTTTTGGCTAGCGCCATGCACTGGACGAACCACACATGAATTTCATTTGGCTGGAAGATTTTTTGGCCCTGGCCCAAACCGGCCATTTCTCGCGTGCCGCGGAGGACCGGTGCAGCTCTCAACCGGCCTTCAGCCGAAGGATACGTTCGCTTGAAGAATGGGTGGGCACCGACTTGGTGGACCGCAGCTCCCAACCCGCCCGTTTGACCGCCGCTGGCGAATGGTTCAAAGGCGTGGCGGAAAACATGGTGGCTCAAGTCGCCCGACTGCCGGACGAAGCCAAGCAGGTCGCGCAAGCACAGGCCACGACCCTGAGGATGGCGAGCACCCACGGCCTGTCCTTTGTTTTCTTGCCCCGCTGGTTGCGAAAAATCGAGTCATCGTTCGCCATGGAGCGGGTGGAATTGTTGTCAGATGTGTTATCGCGCTGCGAAGTTCTGATGCAACAAGGCAAGGTGCACTTTGTGCTGACCCATGCGCACCCCATCGCTCCCAGCCCACTGGATGCAGAGGATTACGGGGCCCTGAAAATTGGATCGGATGAATTGATGGCCGTGTCTCGGCCCGACGACCGGGGGCAAGCGCTTCACGCCCTAGAGGCTGACAAAAAATCAGCCACTTCGATACTGGGCTACACCGAGGCATCGGGACTGGGCCGAATTTTTGAAGCGGTCATGGGCAAGCGACTCAAAACGGTGCCGACCCAAGTGGTGTTCAAAGCCCATCTGGCTTCGGTCCTGCGCACCATGGCACTCGATGGACGAGGCCTGGCCTGGCTGCCCAAGACCCTGGTCGAGGAAGACCTGGACGCGGGCAGGCTCGTCAGCGCCTGCCCCGCTGAGTGGAACGTGCCGCTGGAGATTCGCCTTTACCGCGAGAAAAACATGACAGGACAAGCGCCGCTGGCCTTGTGGCGCGCCGCGGCAGCAGAACACTGAACGCGCAGGGCTTCAGCTTTGCAGCTCGGGCTCGTGCATCCAGGCCGCGTGTTTGGGGGCGCGTTTGGTTTGCGCCCACTCGTTGAGCATGTCCCATTTGCACGCGTCGAGCTTGGCGTACATCTCGGGCGTGCCCACATCGGCGGCCAGTTCCAGGCGGTGGCCGTTGGGGTCAAAGAAGTAGATGCTCTTGAAGATGGTGTGGTTGGTCGGCCCCAAAACTTCCACGCCATTGGCTTGCAGGCGGGCTTTGGCCTCTTCCAGGGCTTGCAAGCTGTCCACCTTGAAAGCGATGTGCTGCACCCAGGTGGGGGTGTTGGTGTCGCGGCCCATCTCAGGGGAGTTGGGCAGCTCAAAAAACGCCAGCACGTTGCCGCCACCTGCATCCAGAAACACATGCATGTAAGGGTCAGGGGCCTTGGTCGAAGGCACCAGGTCTTCGGCGATCGCCAGCACGAAATCCATGTTCAGGTTTTTCACGTACCACTCAACCGTGGCTTTGGCGTCTTTGCAGCGGTAGGCGGCGTGGTGGATGCGGTCGATTTTCATGGGGTTCTCCAAGGGGGCTCAGTCGGTTTGGCGGGCGGCCTGCAGCGCCTCGCGCAGCACACGCAAGTCGCCAATGTGGTTGGCCAGCAGCAAAATCAGGCGGGCATTGAGCGCCTCGCTTTGTTCGTCGCTCAGGCCGTTGTGGGCGTCGATCAGGTGTTCATAAAACTCGTCGCCGGGCGAGAAGTCACGAAAGAACCGGCGATCGGCTTCATGGAAGTTGGGGTCGGTTTTGAGGGCGGTGTGCATGTCGTTGCTCATGTCAGTTTTGGGTGCTGTTCAAGCCGTGCCGATGTGGGCACCGATGGCGCGGGCCAGGGCGGCTTGCAACTTGGCAGCGTCCAGCGTGCGCCAGCGTGCCGCCACATGCTGATCGGGACGCAGCAAATAGGTGGTACCGGGCTTTGCGTCGTAGCGCTTGGCCATCAGGCCTTGGGCATCGACGATGACCTTCATGCCAGGGACGTCGAGCGCATGCGGGGTGACGATGAGGGGGGTCACTGGCACGGGCGCATTCGCGCACAGGGGTGCGCTCCTATTGGATGCGAGTTGCGCCAACACATCGGGCGTAGGCGCCGCATCCACAAACAGCATGAGTTGAAAGCCTTTGCCCACTTGGTCCAGCAGCCAGGCGTCTTGACCGTCCACTTGCACGGGCGCATCGTCCATCGGTGCGCCGGGCACCATATTGCCTTCAAACAGGTCGGCGTCGGGCGTGTTGAGCACCGAACCAGTCAAAAAAGATGGCACCGACAGGCGGCCCGAATTGACCAGCTTGCGCGCAAACGGGTGGTGCTTGGCCAGCGCCAGCACCTGGTTGCGGAAGGTCTTGCTCGTGCGGCTCTTGGGCGTGATGAAGTCGGTCGAGCGCGTCGAGTTCATGATGTTTTCGTCGGCCGCGAATTGGCGGTCCATCGCGTAGGTGTCGAGCAGTTTTTCGCTGGCCTGGCCTTTGATCACCAAGCCCAGCTTCCACATCAGGTCGTCCGCATCCTGAAAGCCCGAGTTGGCCCCGCGCGCGCCAAAAGGCGAGACCTGATGCGCCGCGTCGCCCGCAAACAGCACACGGCCATGGCGGAAGTCGGTCATGCGGCGGCACTGGAAGGTGTAGATGCTGACCCACTCCAGCTCAAACGGGCGGTCATCGCCCAGCATGGCTTTCAGACGCGGAATGACTTTTTCGGGCTTCTTTTCTTCTTCGGGGTCGGCGTCCCAGCCGAGCTGAAAGTCAATGCGCCAGACGTTGTTGCTTTGTTTGTGCAGCAGCACGCTTTGGTTGGGATGAAAGGGCGGGTCAAACCAGAACCAGCGCTCTGCGGGGTAGTCGGCTTTCATGATCACGTCGGCAATCAAAAAGCGGTCCTGGAACACGCGGCCTTCGATGTCCAGGCCCAGATGGCGGCGAATGGGGCTGCGCGCGCCGTCGGCCACCACCAGCCAGTCGGCCTCGATGTCGAATGTGCCTTCGGGCGTTTCCACGGTGAGTGTGGCGTGCTCGTCATGGCGCGTGACGGCCGTCACTTTGTGTTGCCAGCGGATGTCGGCGCCCAATTCGAGGGCGCGGGCAATCAGCATTTCTTCCACGTGGTATTGCTGCAGGTTGATCATGCCGGGGCGCTTGTGGCCGGCGTCGGGCACCAGGTTGAACTGGTAGACCTCATCTTCTTCCAAAAAAGTGCGGCCAATGTTCCAGCTCACGCCCAAGCCGCAAGCTTCGTTGGCAATGCCCAGGCGGTCCAGAATTTCGAGCGAGCGTTTGGCGTAACACACCGCCCGCGAACCGATGGACACGG
>CANGZO010000230.1 GCA_947458305.1 Comamonadaceae bacterium | reverse complement strand
CCGTCAAGATCCACTGCTCCATCCTGGCCGAAGACGCCATCAAGGCAGCCGTGGACGACTACAAAAAGAAACACCTGAACTGACATGGCCATCTCACTGTCAGCCGCTGCCGCGCGGCATGTGAACCGGTACCTGGCCAAACGTGGCTCGGGTGTCGGTGTGCGCCTGGGGGTCAAGACCACGGGCTGCTCGGGCCTGGCCTACAAGCTCGAGTACGTGGACGAGATCGCCCCGGAAGACGTGGTCTTCGAAGGCCACGGCGTCAAGGTGCTGGTGGACCCCAAAAGCCTGGCCTACATCGATGGCACCGAGCTCGACTTTGTGCGCGAAGGCCTGAATGAAGGCTTTCGCTTCAACAACCCCAACGAGCGTGACCGCTGCGGTTGCGGTGAGTCCTTCCGCGTCTGAGTCCTGCGCGCGTGATCTCGCTTCAAGCCAACGACTTTGAGTTGTTTGATGTGCCCGTGCAGTACGCACAGGACCGCGCTCAACTGGATGCCCGCTGGAAGACCCTGCAACGCGAAGCCCACCCCGACCGCTTTGCAGCAGAAGGTGCCGCCGCCCAACGCGTGGCCATGCAGTGGTCCGTGCGCATCAATGAGGCGTATCAGCGGCTCAAAGACCCGCTCAAGCGCGCCGCCTATTTGTGCGAGCTGCGTGGCGCGCCCGTGCAAGCCGAGAACAACACAGCCATGCCCTCAGCATTCCTGATGCAGCAAATGGAATGGCGCGAAAACCTGGAAGACACCGAGTCAGTCGACGGCCTGGAGGCCTTGGCCGACGAAGTGGCCGCAGAGCAGCGCCGCGTGCAACAAACGCTGGGCGATTTGCTGGATGTGGCCAAAGACCCCGCACAAGCCGTGGGGCAGGTGAGGGCGCTGATGTTCATCGAGCGCTTCACGCAAGAGGTGAACGCTAAACTCGACCGATTGACTTGAACTTTCCCGATTGAACATGGCCTTACTGCAGATTTCCGAACCGGGCCAGTCGCCCGACCCGCACCAACGCCGCATTGCGGTGGGCATTGACCTGGGCACCACGCATTCACTGGTGGCTTCGGTGCGCAGCGGCGTGGCCGAGTGTTTGCCCGACGACGATGGCCGGGTGATCCTGCCCTCGGTCGTGCGCTTCATGCCGGGGCAAGGCCGCCAGATCGGTTTTGACGCGGTGCAGTCTGCCGCATCCGACCCAGTCAACACCATCGCTTCGGTCAAGCGCTTCATGGGCCGAGGCCTGAACGACATCGCCGACCGCAGCAAGCTGCCTTATGAGTTCACAGCGAGCGAGAAAGGCATGCTCAGCATCCAGACGGTGCAAGGCCCCAAATCGCCTGTGGAGGTGAGCGCCGAAATTTTGGCCACGCTGCGGTACCGCGCGGAAGACACCTTCAACGACGACCTGTACGGCGCCGTGATCACCGTGCCCGCCTACTTTGACGACGCCCAGCGCCAAGCCACCAAAGACGCGGCCCAGCTGGCCGGTTTGAACGTGCTGCGCCTGATCAATGAACCCACCGCAGCGGCCATTGCTTATGGTTTGGACAACGCGAGCGAAGGCGTTTACGCCGTGTTCGATCTGGGTGGTGGCACCTTTGACATCTCCATCCTGCGCCTGACGCAAGGCGTGTTCGAAGTGCTGTCTACAGGTGGCGATTCGGCCTTGGGCGGTGACGATTACGACCAAGCCTTGGCCGACTTCGCCATGGCCCAGCAGCCCGGCTTGCAGGCGGCCACGGCCGAAGACAAGACCGTGCTCAAGGCAGCGGCACGTGCCGCCAAAGAAGCCTTGACCAGCGCAGACACTTCCAGCCTGAATGTGGCCCTGTCCACCGGCAGTTTGTCGGCTCAGCTCAGCCGCGCAGATTTCGAGCAAGCCACCCAGGCCCTGACAGCCCGCTGCATCACCGCCGTGCGCAAAGCGCTGCGTGATGCGCAACTGGCCAAAGACGATGTGCAAGGCGTGGTCATGGTCGGCGGCTCCACCCGAATGCCGCAAATCCAGCAAGCCGTGGCCGACTTCTTTGGTCAGGCTCCACTCAACAACCTCAACCCAGACGAAGTCGTGGCCTTGGGCGCAGCCATTCAGGCCAACCAGCTGGCAGGCAACAACGCCGCTGGCGAGTTGCTGCTGCTCGACGTGATCCCGCTGTCGCTGGGCATCGAGACCATGGGCGGTCTGGTCGAGCGCATCATCCCGCGCAACCAGACCATCCCCACCGCCATGGCGCAAGACTTCACCACCTACCAAGACGGGCAGACCGCTCTGGCGCTTCATGTGGTGCAGGGCGAGCGCGACCTGGTGCAAGACTGCCGCAGCTTGGCGCGTTTTGAGCTGCGTGGCATCCCGCCCATGGCCGCAGGCGCAGCCCGCATCCGCGTGACCTTCACGGTGGATGCCGATGGCCTGCTGAACGTGGGTGCCAAAGAACAAATCAGTGGCGTGGAAGCGCGTATCGACGTCAAGCCCTCGTATGGCCTGAGCGACGACCAGATCGCCACCATGCTGCAAGAAAGCTTCACCACCGCGCAGGCCGACATGAAGGCGCGTGCCTTGGTCGAGGCGCGGGTTGATGCCGACCGCATGCTGCTGGCCACCCGCAGCGCCTTGGCGGCCGACGGCGATTTGCTACAAGCGCAAGAGCGCAAAGCCATCGACGCACTCATGGACACACTGCAAGCCGCCGTGCAAACCGAACAAGACGCCAAGGCATTGGAAGACTGCACCCAAGCACTGGCCAAGGGCACCGAAGCCTTTGCGGCTGAGCGCATGAACCACAGCATCCAAAAAGCCTTGGCGGGGCAAAATATCCAAGCGCTTTGAGCGCACCCCCATCGACTCGACCTGCGAACACCCTTATGCCCGTCATCAAAATATTGCCCCACCCCGAGTACTGCCCCCAAGGCGCCGAGATCACTGCGCCTGCAGGCACCAGCCTTTGCGAAGCTTTGCTCGACAACCACATCAACATTGAACATGCCTGCGACATGAGCGCAGCCTGCACCACCTGCCATGTGGTGGTGCGTGAAGGTTTCAAGAGTCTCAATGAGATGGAAGAAACCGAGGAAGACCTGCTTGACCGTGCCTGGGGCCTCGAGCCGAACTCGCGCCTGAGTTGCCAGGCCTTTGTGGCCAAGAGCGATCTGGTCATCGAGATCCCGCGCTACACCATCAACCACGCCAAAGAAAACCACTGAACAGGCAGAGCGGAAAATATGCGCCAAATCGTTCTGGACACCGAAACCACAGGCCTTTCGGCCGAGGGCGGCGACCGCATCATCGAGCTCGGTTGTGTGGAGCTGTACGCCCGCAAGCTCACGGGCAAAAACCTGCATTTCTATTTCAACCCCGAGCGTGACAGCCACGAAGACGCGCTCAAGGTGCACGGTATCAGCAACGAGTTTTTGCGCGACAAACCCAAGTTTGCGCAACTGGCCGACGAAATTCTCGATTACCTCGCCGATGCCGAGCTGATCAT
>CANGZO010000229.1 GCA_947458305.1 Comamonadaceae bacterium | reverse complement strand
TGGCCGCCGAAATCATCAAGGGCGTGATGCTGCCCCAGTTCGCCTTGTTGCCCTTGGCGGTGCTGTTGGTGTGGTTGGCCCTGGTGCGCGGCATCAAACCCTTGTCGCAGCTGGAGGAGCGGATCCGTGCCCGCAAATCCGACGACCTGAGCCCTTTGGACGACAAGGCGGTGCCGATGGAGGTGGCGCCTTTGGTGGTGTCGGTGAACGACTTGCTGGAGCGGCTGAAGGACTCGATCGTCACGCAAAAAAGATTTTTGGCCGATGCGGCGCACCAGCTCAAGACGCCTTTGGCAGGGCTGCGCATGCAGGCGGATTTGGCCCAGCGATCGGGCTCCAGCGAAGACGATCTGAAAAAATCCTTGCAGCAGATTGGGCGTGCGAGCGTGCAGGCCACGCACACGGTGAACCAGCTTTTGTCATTGGCCCGCGCCGAAGGGGGAGGTCATCACTTGCCGCAGCAGCGCTGTGACATGGCGGCGTTGAGCAGTGAGGTGTTGCAAGACTGCCTGCCCCGCGCCATGGACAAAGGCATCGACTTGGGCTATGAGGGTGTGGAGCCGGGGGCGAGCGGCGGCCAGGTGCAAGGCAATCTGACCTTGCTCAAAGAGATGCTGCGCAATTTGGTGGAAAACGCCATCCACTACACGCCCAGCACGCCCGAGAGACAAGGGGTCATCACCGTGCGTGTGTTGGTGGACCCTTACAGCAAAGTGTTGGTCTTGCAGGTGGAAGACAACGGACCGGGGATCGCGCCCCATGAACGTGAATTGGTGTTTCAGCCGTTTTTCCGGGCGCTGGGCACCAACGTCGATGGTTCCGGCTTGGGCTTGCCCATCGTCAAGGAAATCGCACAGCAGCATGGCGCCACGGTCAGCATCGATGCGGCCTCTTCAAGCGCCTCCATGCCGGGGGCGTGTTTCACGGTGCGTTTTGGGCTGGCCTGAGGTCTGGGTTTTTAGGCGGGAGGCGCCATGTTGAGCTGCAAACGCTCACGCGCGATCACACGCGAGACGGCCGGATCGGCCGCTACTTTTTCAACAAAGCGCCACAAGACGGGGTGCTCACTCGCAGCGATGCCGGCGATCGTGCCCCAGCGGGCCAAGGTCAGGCTGTAAGCGTCCAGTGCGCCCAGGCGCTCACCGCTGAGCCAGGCTTGGCCTTGGTTTTCTGCCGCTTGCACCAAGGCTTGCAACTCACCCAACATGCCGCGAAACAACTGCGTGTTGTAGGGCTTGAGCGCTGCCTGCACTTCGGGTTGATCCGAGAATTTTTGCGGCATGAAAATGTGGGTGAAGGTCGGGTGCACCGTGTTGTTCATCCAGGCCAGGGTGGACAAAGCGCGGGCACGGGCCATCGGCTCGGCCGGCAAAAAGCCCAGCTTTGGAAACAGTTGGTCCAGGTGCAGCACGATGGCCACAATCTGCGTTACCGCTTGGCCGTCGTGCACCAGCACGGGCACTTGACCGCGCGGATTGATGGCTTTGTAGTCGGCGCTGTTTTGCTCGCCCTTGTGCAGTTTGACCATGCTGGGTTCAAACTCGTCGCCGCTCAGCTCCAGCAAGACGTGGGGCACAAATGAACAGGCGCCTGGCGCGAAGTAAAGTTGCAGAGACATGGTGGGGGTCCTTGTGTTGATGGGGCTCAGCGTGGCGCCGTGGCCGCGGCGGGGGCGGCAACAGGCGTAGAGGGCAAGACAGGCACAGAGCCCAGTTGCGGCGCAGCGGGTGACCCCGGTACTGCAAGGCCTGCAGGGGTGTCAGAGGGTGAGGGGTCTAGCGCAGGGGCCGCATCTTGAGCGCTGGGCGCACGCACCGGTTGAATGGCTTCGGGCCGCAGCTGTTGTTTGAGCCGTTCAGGCTCTTGGTGCTGCTGAGGGCCCCAGCCCCATGGTGCCAGCGCATCCCATTGCCATGCCAGTGCAAGGGCGTTGAGCACCACCAAAAGGGCCACCCAGTATTTCAACATGCTTCAGTGTCCAGTCAGATCAAAGGTCGTACGCTGATTTCGGCGCTGTGGATGTCTTGCACGCCCAAATCGGTCTGCAATCGTAACGCACCCCCACGGCTGACACCCAGGGCCAGACCTTGCTGGCCATCGCTGGTGTGCACTTGGCGGCCTATGAGCACGTCGCGGTCCTCGAAGCGCTTTTGCAGGGGCGCAAAGCCCGAAGTTTCAAAGGCCAGCAGCGCTTGAATCAAGGGTGAAGCCACCCGGGCCAAGGCATCTGCCGCACTGCAGCCGGGCAGCAGCTCTGACAAGGCCGCAGGGGCGGTGCTCAAGCCCTCTGCAGGCCGCGGGCGAATGTTCAGGCCCACGCCCACCACCACTTGGCTGCGCCCGCCCATGCTGGCCGCTTCGACCAAGATGCCGCCCAACTTGCGGTCTTCAAACCACAAATCATTGGGCCACTTCAGGCGCACATCGGGGTGCAAACTTTCGGCCAAGCTCAAACCCACGGCCAAAGACAAGCCGGACCAGTCGTGTGGGCTCAAAGCCAGGCTGATGGAGAAAGTGAGCGAGTCACCGGCTTGGCTTTGCCAGACACGGCCTTGACGGCCCCGTCCCGCAGTTTGGCGCTCGGCCACCAGCAAGGTGGCTTCGTGTTGTCCTGCGCGGGCGCGGCGCATGAGCTCGCTGTTGCTGGAATCGATTTCGGGCAGCACCTCCACCGTGAAATCGGGCAGCAGAGGAAAAACCTGCTCCCAGATCGTTTCTGCGGGCCAAGGGTGGGCCGGGCTGTCCAGTGGCATGGCTCAGCGTTTTTTGGGGCTCGAAGCCTTGACCACCTTGTCGGCTTTGCCAGCCTTGGAGGCTTTTTGAGTGGGTTTGGCTTGGACCTTGTCTTTTGACTTGGCCTTGGCTTTCTTCTGCTTGGGGGTCTTGGGTGTGTCTTTGCGCTCTTTGGGCGACAGCAGCGTGCCCCGGCAATTGGCGCTGCCGCACCAGCAGGGGTATTCGGCTTTGAGCTTCTTGGTGTAGGGCTCGTCGATGATCAGGCCGTAGTCGTAATTGAGCTCTTCACCCGCTTTGATGTTGCGGATGGCTTTGATGAAGATGCGGTCCTTGTCTTCGTCGGCTTCGCAGTTGGGATCGCAGCTGTGGTTGATCCAGCGTGACGAGTTGCCGCCGTAGAGGGCATCGATCACCCGGTCTTCGTTCACATGGAAGTAAAACGTGTGGTTCGGGTCATTGGGGTCGTGTGGGTGGCGGTCTTGTGCCTCGTCCCAGCTGATGACCTCGCCCACATATTCGATCAGGGTCTCGCCTTCGGCGATGTCCTGCAAAGCGAAGACGCCTTTGCCATGCACGCCCGAGCGGCGGGTCTGGATGCGTTTGCCGGACGCCAGAGGGATGGGGTGGCTGGGGGAGGAAACAGGGGTTTTGGCCACGACGTCAAAAAATTTGTTATGGTGAATTCATGTGGGCGCGTGCGTGAGCGCGTGCCCGGGCGCGTGCGCACACGCGAGACAACGGAT
>CANGZO010000228.1 GCA_947458305.1 Comamonadaceae bacterium | reverse complement strand
CAAAGCGGTCGGCATGATCGTTCTGGGCCTGCTGATGGGCCTGATCGGTACCGATGTGAACTCCGGTGTGGCTCGCTACAGCTTTGACATTCCCGAGTTGACCGACGGCATTGGTTTCATCGTCATTGCCATGGGTGTGTTCGGTTACGGTGAAATCATCTCCAACCTGTCCAAGCCAGACGAAGAGCGCGAAGTTTTCACCGCCAAGGTCACCGGCTTGATGCCCACGGCACAAGACTTCAAGCGCATGGTGCCTGCTGTTTTGCGTGGTACTTCTTTGGGCTCGGCTCTGGGTATCTTGCCCGGTGGCGGTGCGCTGCTGGCGGCTTTTGCGGCCTACACCATCGAGAAGAAAACCAAAATCAATGAGGGTGAAGTGCCTTTTGGTCAAGGCAACATCCGCGGTGTGGCTGCGCCTGAATCGGCCAACAACGCTGCCTCGCAAACCTCTTTCATTCCTTTGCTGACCTTGGGCATCCCGCCCAACGCGGTGATGGCTTTGATGGTGGGTGCGATGACCATTCACAACATCCAGCCAGGCCCTCAAGTCATGACCAGCAACCCCGAGTTGTTCTGGGGCCTGATCGCTTCGATGTGGCTCGGTAACGCCATGCTCATCATCTTGAACTTGCCCTTGATTGGCATTTGGATCAAATTGCTGTCGGTGCCTTACCGTTGGTTGTTCCCCGCCATTGTGTTGTTCTGTGCCATTGGTGTGTATTCGACCAACAACAACACCTGGGACATTTGGATGGTGGCGATGTTTGGCGTGATTGGTTACACCTTCATCAAACTGGGCATGGAACCAGCACCCTTGCTGCTGGGCTTCATCTTGGGGCCGATGATGGAAGAGAACCTGCGTCGCGCCATGCTGCTCTCGCGTGGTGACTGGAGCGTCTTTGTGACCCGTCCTTTGTCTGCCAGCTTGTTGGCGGTTGCCCTGCTGTTGTTGATCATTGTGACTTTGCCCTCGATCAAGTCCAAGCGCGAAGAAGCTTTCGTCGAAGACTGATGTTACGGTTCACCTAAGCCACAACGGCCTCTTCGGAGGCCGTTGTCTTTGGTGAGCATCATGCTGGTACAGACCATGGTCTTGTCACTTGGGTTCAGCGAGCACACATGGCCTCTGAGAGAATCATTTCCCATATGGCTGCGTCAGTCATCGACCGGAACATCACCATGAAAAAAAGACATCTGTTGCGTGCACTGTCTGCGCTCACGCTCTCTCTGGCTTGCCTGGGCCTGGCCCAGGCGCAGGGCTACCCCACCAAGCCCGTGCGCTTGATCGTGCCGTTTCCAGCGGGTGGTGCCACCGATTTGTTTGCACGCACCTTGTCACAGAAAATCGGTGAAAAACTCGGCCAGTCATTGGTGGTGGAAAACCGCCCCGGCGCAGGCGGTACCCTGGGCTCCGATCTGGCGGCCAAGGCCAGTCCA
Organism: Comamonadaceae bacterium; assembly: GCA_947458305.1. GTDB lineage: Bacteria > Pseudomonadota > Gammaproteobacteria > Burkholderiales > Burkholderiaceae_C > Limnohabitans_A. The sequence continues at coordinate 2,079 of CANGZO010000228.1, read as the reverse complement.
GACGGTTACACCTTGCTGTTGTCCACTTCCAGCACGCACTCGATTGGCCCCAACCTGAACCCGCGCATGCCTTATGACGCGGTGCGCGACTTCACCCCGATCAGCCATTTGGGCAATGCGCCCAGCATCATGTTGGTGCCCAACAATTCGCCCGCCAAAACCGTCAAGGAATGGATCGACTACGCCAAAAAGAACCCCGGAAGGCTCAACTACGCCTCCAGCGGCAACGGCACCATCGTTCAGCTGACGGCAGAGTTGTTCAAATCCCAGGCCAATCTGTTTGTTGTGCACATTCCCTACAAAGGCACAGCGCTGGCCATCCCCGATCTGGTCAGCGGCAAACTGGATGTGATGTTTGACAGTCTGCCCACGGGTTTGCCGCATGTGCGCGATGGGCGTTTGCGTGCGCTGGGCGTCACTTCCCTCAAGGCCACGCCATTGGCACCCGGGGTACCTCCCATTGCCGACGTGTTGCCAGGGTACGAGTCCACCACCTGGTTTGGTGTTTTTGGTCCCAGGGGCCTGCCGCCAGAGGTGGTCAGTCGCGTGAACGCGGCCGCCAACCAGGTGCTCAAAGATCCCGAAGTGGTTGACAGATTGCAGCGCCTGGGCATCGAGCCGGTGGGCGGCACACCCGCCCAATTCACCACCATGCTGGCCAGCGAGTCGGTCAAATGGAAAAAGATCATCACCGAGCGCCAGATCACTTTGGATTGACATGAATTTCGATTACCAGTTCCCCTACACCAGCACCCGCTTGCCGCTGTTTGCGCGCAATGTGGTCTCCACCTCGCACCCGCTGGCCGCGCAAGCGGGTCTGCGCATGATGCTCAAGGGTGGCAATGCGGTCGACGCCGCCATTGCCGCCGCAGCCGTCATCACCTTGACCGAGCCCGTCAGCTGCGGCCTGGGTTCGGATGCGTTCGCCATCCTATGGGACGGCAAAGAGCTGCACGGCCTCAACTCGTCTGGTCCAGCTCCTGCCACTTGGACGCCCGACTACTTCCACCGTAAATACGGCGCCGAGACCAAAACACCGCCCAAGCGCGGTTTTGATTCGGTCACCGTTCCCGGTGCCGTAGCCGGATGGGTCGCTTTGAGTGACCGCTTTGGCAAACTGCCTTTTGCCGATTTGATGGAGCCCGCCATCGAGGTGGCCGAGCGCGGTTATTTGATCCCCGTGGTGGTGCAGCAAAAGTGGGCTGCGGCCACACCTGAGTTGCAGTCACAGCCGGGCTTTGCACAAAGCTTTTTGCCTTGGGGCCGTGCGCCGCAGGTGGGCGAGTTGTTCCAGTTCAAAAACGCGGCGCGGGGCCTGAAAGCCATTGCTGCCACCAAAGGCCAGGCGTTGTATGGCGGCGAAATCGCCCATGCCATTGAAAAGTTTGCCAAGGACAACGGCGGCAGCATCACCGCCAAAGACCTGGCCGACTTCAAGCCCGAATGGGTCAAGCCCATGGCGCAAGACTACAGGGGCTACACCCTGCACGAGATCCCGCCCAACGGCCAGGGCATCGCCGCCCTGATCGCGCTGGGTATCTTGTCCCACTTCGACATGGCCAGCCACAAGGTGGACAGCGCCGATTCGCAGCACCTGCAGATCGAGGCCATGAAACTGGCCTTTGCCGACCTGTACCGCTACGTGGCCGATCCGCGCTTCATGGAGCTGCCGCCTGAGCAAATGCTGGACCCGGCTTATCTCGCCAGCCGCGCCAAGCTGATCGACATGAAAAAGGCGCAAGACTTCAAGGCGGGCAACCCGGTCAAGGGCGGCACGATTTACCTCACGGCCGCCGATGAAAACGGCATGATGATCAGCTTCATCCAGAGCAACTACATGGGCTTTGGTTCGGGCGTGGTCGAGCCCACTTATGGCATCAGCATGCAAAACCGGGGCCACGGTTTCAGCACCGACCTGCAGGGCCAAAACCCCGCCAATTTGGTGCTGCCGGGCAAGCGCCCCTTCCAGACCATCATTCCGGCCTTTGTCACCAAAGACGGCCAACCTGTGATGAGCTATGGCGTGATGGGCGGCAACATGCAGCCCCAAGGCCACATGCAAACCCTGGTGCGCATGCT
>CANGZO010000227.1 GCA_947458305.1 Comamonadaceae bacterium | reverse complement strand
TTTCTAGAATGGGCCGGAGTTTACCGACAAGCTGAGCCATACACCCTAAAATCGCCGATTCCCCTACAAGTAGCCCCACCATGTCTGCCCCCACCGCGCCCCGCCAGCTTTTTGTCACCACGGCCCTGCCCTACGCCAACGGCAATTTCCACATCGGCCACATCATGGAATACATCCAGGCCGACATTTGGGTACGCTTTCAACGCATGCAGGGCAGCCAGGTCAACTTTGTGGGTGCCGACGACACGCACGGCGCGCCGATCATGATCGCCGCCGAAAAAGCGGGCAAGACGCCCCAGCAGTTCGTGGCCGACATCGCCGCGGGACGCAAGCCCTACTTGGACGGCTTTCACATCCAGTTTGACAACTGGCACAGCACCGATGCGCCTGAGAACCACGAGCTGGCCCGCCAGATTTACCGCGACCTGCGCGACATTTCGGCTGCAGACGGTGGCTCGCTGATCGAAGTGCGCGCCGTGGAGCAGTTCTTTGACCCGCAAAAGAACATGTTCTTGCCCGACCGCTTCATCAAAGGCGAGTGCCCCAAGTGCCATGCCAAAGACCAGTACGGCGACAACTGCGAGGTGTGCGGCGCGGTCTACGCGCCCACCGACCTGATCAACCCGTTTTCGGCCCTGTCAGGTGCCAAGCCCGAGCTCAAAACTTCGGAACACTTCTTCTTCAAACTGTCCGACCCTCGCTGCGTGGACTTTTTGAGCCAGTGGACCCAAGACGGCAAGCTGCAACCCGAGGTGGCCAACAAGGTCAAAGAGTGGTTTTCGGTGCGCACCAACCCCGACGGTACGACCAGCGAAGGCCTGGGCGACTGGGACATCTCGCGCGACGCGCCTTATTTCGGCATCGAGATTCCGGATGCGCCGGGCAAGTACTTTTATGTGTGGCTTGACGCGCCTGTGGGCTACCTGGCCTCACTGAAAAACCTGCTCGACAAACGTGGCGAAGACTACAACGCCTACATGGCCAACCCGAATCTGGAGCAGATCCACTTCATTGGCAAAGACATCGTGACTTTTCACACGCTGTTTTGGCCCGCCATGCTGCATTTCAGTGGTCGCAAGACGCCCGACAAGGTCAACGTGCACGGCTTCCTGACGGTGAACAACGGCGAGAAGATGAGCAAGAGCCGTGGTACGGGTCTGGACCCGCTCAAGTACCTGAGCTTGGGCATGAACCCCGAGTGGCTGCGTTACTACCTGGCGGCCAAGCTGTCGGCCCGCAACGAGGACATCGACTTCAACGCAGAAGACTTCATGGCGCGGGTGAACTCTGACCTGATTGGCAAGTTCATCAACATCGCCTCGCGCTCGGCTGGCTTCATCGCCAAGCGTTTTGGTGGCCAGCTGGGCACCGTGAGTGCCGACGGCCAAGCCTTGCTCTCGGCCTTGCAAGCCGCCACGCCAAGCATTGCCGCGTTTTATGACCAGCGCGAATACGCCAAAGCCCTGCGCGAGATCATGCTGCTGACCGACAAGGTCAACAGCTATGTCGATCAAAACAAACCTTGGGACTTGGCCAAGCAAGAAGGCCAAGACGCCCGCTTGCACGACGTGTGCTCCACCTGTCTCGAAGCCTTTCGCCTGCTCAGCCTGCAGCTCAAACCCGTGCTGCCCGCTTTGGCCGTGCAAGTCGAAGCCTTCTTGAACGTGGCGCCCTTTACCTTTGCCCAAGCGCAAAGCCTGCTGGGTGCGGGCCACACCATCAACGCCTACCAACACCTGATGCAGCGCGTCACGCCAGAACAACTCGACGCCCTGTTTGAGCCGCCTGCCGTGGTCGAAGAAAAGCTGATCCCCGGCGGCGAAGAGATCGCCCCGACCATCGGCATTGACGACTTCGCCAAGGTCGACCTGCGCATCGCCCATATCGTCAACTGCGAGCCGGTGGAAGGCTCGGTCAAGCTGCTGCGTCTGACGCTGGATGTGGGTGAAGGCAAAACACGTCACGTGTTTTCAGGCATCGCCAGCATGTACAAGCCGGAAGACCTGATTGGCAAAATGACGGTGATGGTGGCCAACCTGGCCCCGCGCAAGATGAAGTTTGGCGTGTCTGAGGGCATGGTGCTGGCCGCCAGCCACGCCGACGAAAAGGCCGAGCCCGGCATCTTTGTGCTGCAACCTTGGCCCGGCGCACAGCCCGGCATGCGCATCCACTGAGGCACAAGGCCGATAAAACCCTGAACAGCTGGGGAGTAACATCTCCAACATGTTTCCCGGTATACCGCCTCTGTCGCCCTTTCGCCCTCGCCTCCTGCAAGACCTGCGGGGCTACACCCGACATAAGTTTGCCCTTGATGCGGGGGCCGGTATCACCGTGGGCATCGTGGCACTGCCCTTGGCCATGGCCTTTGCGATCGCCAGCGGGCTCAAGCCCGAAGCGGGTTTGTGGACGGCCATCATCGCGGGCTTTTTGATTTCGGCCTTAGGGGGCACCTCGGTGCAAATCGGCGGCCCAGCGGGGGCGTTCATCGTCATCGTCTATGGCATCGTCGAACGCTACGGCTTGGCCAACCTGCTCATTTCCACCGTGAGCGCGGGTGTGTTGCTGTTCTTGCTCGGTTGGTTTCGCTTAGGGAATTTGGTGCGCTATGTGCCAGTCAGCGTGGTGATTGGTTTTACCAACGGCATTGCGGTGCTGATTGGCCTGTCGCAGCTGCGCGATGTCATGGGCCTGCAGGTCGAGAAAATGCCAGCCGACTTTTTCAGCCAAATCGGCACGCTCTCCAGCGCCATCGGCAGCTTCAACCCTTACGCTTTTGGCTTGGCCATGGTGTGTGTACTGGGCTTGTTTCTTTGGCCGCGCCTGTGGGCGGTGGACTCGCAGTTTCGCCGCCAGCTCGACAGCATCCAAGGCATCAGCGCGCTCAAAGCCACCTCACGGGTGCCGGCGCCCGTCATCGCTTTGGTGAGTTTGACGCTTTTGGCTTGGGCACTGAGCCTTCCGGTCGACACCATCGGCTCCCGCTTTGGCGGCATCCCCCAAGGCTTGCCGGTGTTTCAGTGGCCCGCCTTTTCATGGGAAACCGCCAAGCTCTTGGTGGTCCCCACCTTGACCATCGCCTTGCTGGGCGCGATCGAGTCGCTCCTGTGCGCGCGGGTGGCCGATCAGCTGAGCGATACGCCCAAACACGACCCCAACCAAGAGCTCATGGCCCAAGGCATCGCCAACACCGTGGTGCCGTTTTTTGGTGGCATGCCCGCCACCGGCACGATCGCACGCACGGTGACCAACATCCGCGCCGGTGCGGTCTCACCGATCGCCGGCATCGTGCATGCCGCGACATTGGCCGCCGTGGTCTTGCTGGCCGCGCCCTTGGCCATGCACATCCCGTTGGCGGTGTTGGCGGGGGTGTTGTTGTTTGTGGCTTGGAACATGGGCGAATGGCGCGAGTTCGCCCGCCTCAAACAGTTCAGCAACCACTACCGCCTGATGATGGTTTCGACCTTTGTCATGACCATTGTGTTTGACCTGACGGTGGCCCTGGAGCTGGGTTTGGTGCTGGCTTTTGTGCTGTTTGTGCGCCGCCAAAGCCACTTGTTCAGCGCGGACATCGACTCGCACACCGAAAC
>CANGZO010000226.1 GCA_947458305.1 Comamonadaceae bacterium | reverse complement strand
GCAAAAGTCGTCTTTGGCCTTTGAAGCCACTTTGCAGGTGCGCAACAAAGTGTTGAAGGCCTACGAAGACATTTTGAACATGCCGGTCTGATAGAACACAAGAGAACACACCATGGCTACAGCGACCGCCTCGATGAACACCGGCATGATGACCATGCCCACAGGGTCTGAAATGGCCCCGGCCTCAGCCAACAACCCTGGCAACAATGCCAGCGGCAGCATGGCCTTGACCACAGCCCCCGGCACAACGCCCAACGCAGCCGCCAGCAATGGCCTGAGTGTTTGGCAAAACATGGGTTTGTCCGACACCTTCAGCAAAGTGGTGAACCAGCCCTCTGTGCGCAAGGTGTTGCCACTGATTTTGATGTTGGCCGTGTTGGTGGTGTTTTTGTTGGCTTATGCGTGGATGCAGTCCACCCCCTACCGCCCAGTGATGCCCGGCTTGCAAGAGGCCGACCAACAGGCCGCTTATGAGTCGCTGAAAAACGCCGACTTCAAACCCAAAATTGACGCCGCCACAGGCCAGCTGACCGTCCCGACCAACCGCTTTCACGAGGCGCGCATTTTGCTGGCCTCACAAGGCTTGCCCAAGGCCGGCACCACCGGCATGGAGGGCCTGAAGGACCAATCGTCCATGACGACCAGCCAATTGATGGAGCAGGTCAAGATCAACACGGCTTTGGAGCAAGAGCTGGCCCGCAGCATCATGCAAATTGGCAGCGTGCAAAGCGCACGCGTGCACCTGGCCACGCCCAAGCAAAGCGTTTTTGTGCGCGACCGCACGCCGCCCAAGGCTTCGGTGGTGCTGGCGCCCTTCCCGGGTCGTGCAGTGTCGGCCTCGCAAGTTCAGGCGATTGTGCATTTGGTGTCTTCCAGCGTGCCCTACTTGGCGCCCGACCATGTGACTGTGGTGGACACGATGGGCAAACTGATGACCGAGTCGTCAATCGAGCAAAAGCTGGGTTTGACTTCGGCACAAGAGCAGCACAAGCAGCACCTCGAAGAGGTTTACCGCAACCGGATCATGCAAATCCTGTCGCCCATGCTGGGTGAAGGCAATGTGCGCTCGCAAGTGAATCTGACGCTGGATTTCACGCAAACCGAGAGCACCACCGAAGACTTTGACAACCGCGAAAAAGGGCCACGAACCCGCTCGGAGGTCTTGGCCGAGGACCGCTCGGCCAGCAAGTCGGCCGAGGGCGTTCCTGGCGCTTTGTCCAATTCACCACCGCCAGACCCGACCGCCACCAACAACACCCAAGCCGATGCAGCCAAAGGGCAAGCCGATTCAACGGGCAAGCTCAGCAGCCGCTCGACCCGCAATTTTGAAATTGACCGCACGGTGCGCCATGTGCGCAGTGCCAGCGGTGGGGTGATGAAGGTCAGCGTGGCCGTGCTGGTGAACGAGCGTCCGGTGACCGAAAAATCAACCGACCCCAAGGCCCCCAAGAGCGTGCCTTTCACCCCGCAAGAGCTGGAACAAATGCAGCAAGTGGTGCGCGGTGTGGTGGGTTTTGACCCGACCCGTGGCGACATCGTGACGGTGGTGCCCGCCAAGTTTGAGGCCCCTGCCCCACTGGAGACGATTCCTTGGTACCTGGAGGACATGGTCCAGTCCGGCATCACCAGCGCCTTGATCGCCACCAGCTTCATTGTCTTTTTGATGATCGTGGTGCGACCTGTCATGCGCAACCTCTACGCCAACAGCGCAGAGGCCGAGGCCAGCGCCAAAATCGAACTGGCAGATGGCGAATTGAGCGCCGACGACATGCGGATGATCCAGATCGGTGAAGGAGAGAGTCTGGAAGAAATCAAGGCCAAGCTCAAACCGAAGAAATCGAGCATCTCGATGGACATGCTGGACACCGCCAACACCTATGATGACAAAGTCGCCCTCATTCGCATGTTGGTGGCCGAAGATTCGGGCCGAGTGGCCAATGTGCTCAAGAGCATGGTCAAAGTCAATTGAACCAGTCGAGGTAAGAAAACATGGCCACCAAAAAACCCGACGACAAAGACGCCAAAGCCGACAAGGCCAAAGACGCCAAGTCACCTGACCCAGCGGCTGCCTCGCCTGAAATCTCGATGACCCAGGAGCTGGCGCAGGAGTTGTCTGAGCTGACCAGTACGCAACGCGCAGCGGTGTTGATGCTTTTGTTAGGCGAACAGCAGGCTTCTGAAATTATCCGATTCATGAACCCCAAAGAGGTTCAATCGCTGGGCGCTGCCATGGTGTCGGTGTCGGATTTGTCGCAAGAAGCGGTGAATATCGTGCTGGACGAATTTGTCACCATGCTCAAAAAGCAAACCAGTCTGGGTTTGGGCACGGGCGACTATGTTGAAAAAGTGCTTAAGCGCGCTTTAGGCGACGACAAAGCGGCCTCGGTGCTCAGCCGCATCATGCCGGGACAAGGCAGCAAGGGCTTGGAGATTTTGAAATGGATGGACGCTCGCTCCATCGCTGAAATGATCCGAGGCGAACACCCGCAGGTTGTGGCCATCATTTTGTCGGTCCTGGAATACACCGTGGCGGCCGATGTGATGAATTTCTTGCCAGCCGAGGCCAGGCCAGAAATCATGCAAAGGATTGCCAGCCTGGAGACGGTCCAGCCCTCGGCCATGGAGGAGCTGGAGCAAATCATGATGAAGCAATTTGCCACCAACTCTTCGTCCAAGTCCTCGAGCTTTGGGGGAGTCAAAGCGGCTGCAAAAATCATGAACTCGGTCAAAGTGGAATTGGAGTCGTCCATCATGGCCGGCTTGTCCCAACTGGATGCCGACCTGATGCAAAAAATTCAGGACAACATGTTCACCTTTGAAAACTTGGTGGGCGTGGACAACAAAGGCATTCAGGCCATCATGCGCACGGCCGAGCCCGATCTGTTGATGGTGGCCCTCAAAGGGGCACCCGATTTCGTCAAAGACAAATTTCTGGGCAACATGTCAGCCCGCGCACGGGTCATGTTTGTCGACGACATGGAGTCCAAAGGTCCGCTGCGCATCACCGAAGTGGAAGAAGCGCAAAAGAAAATCATGCGCCTGGCCCGCAAGCTGTCAGATGCCGGCGAATTGGTTTTAGCGGGCGGCGGCGATGGCTTTGTCTAAGATGGGCGCTCTCAACAGTGTTTGGAATTCGGACGCTTTGCTGAGCAAAGCCACGGTGGTGCACACCTTTGCACGGACCGAATGGGATGCGGTTCAATCGCGCTCATTCGGGTCTTGGGAAGTTCCTGTGCAAACCGCATGGCCAGCCAACACCGATGGGCCTGCCCCCTTGGATGGCGACACCCAATTGGCACCCGACTTGACCGATGCCGACGCCATGGCCGTGCCTATGGAGTCCTCAGACACCGAGGCGGCCTCTGCCCAAACCACGGTCTCAGAACAAGCCTTGGAGCAGCTGCGCGTTGAGGCCTATCAGGCCGGTGTGGCCGAAGGCCGGGCCCAACACCTGGCAGAAATCCACACCGAGCGCGAACAAGAGCGCGAGTTGATCCAGCGTTTGGGCATGGAGTTGCACAGCCTCAGCCAAGACCCTCAGCGCTTTTTTGAACCCCTCAAGCGCTTGTCTTTGCATTTGGCCGAGCAACTGGTGCG
>CANGZO010000225.1 GCA_947458305.1 Comamonadaceae bacterium | reverse complement strand
CCCACCACCAGCCCCTCTTCGTCGTGCTCGGGCGTGAACTTGAACAGCGCATCGGTACGACCAGCCTGCCACAGGGCATCGGAGCGGTGCAGCATCAAGCCCTCGCCACCTTGGCGCACCGTGTCCAGCAAGAGCACTTGCAAAGCGCGCGCGTCTCTCACTTCGCGCTGCGCTACCGGCAACAGCCAGGGCTGCTGCGCCTGCGCCAGCGTGGATTGCAAAAAAGCCACACGCTGCACAAACGGGGCCGCATGGCCAGGCGCGTCGAACACTAGGTACTTCACCGCCAGCCAGGCCTCGTCGTCGGGCTCCGCTTGACGCACTGCACCGGAGAGTCGGTCAAAAGTCCCGCGTCCCATCCACAACTCGCCATCGAGCGCCACCCGGGGCAGTGCTGACAAGAACCAGCCGGGGGCCGCAATCACCCGGCCGCTGCGAAAGCGCAAGACCTGCCCATCCCAAACCGCACGCACACCGTCGAATTTTTCACTCACCCAAAAACCTTGTGGCGATCGCCCTGGGGGCCAGGGCATGGCGAGCTGAACGGCGCTCGACTCCCCTGCCGCAAGAGGACCCATGGACTTGGCCCAAACACTGGGCATCATCCAAGGCGACAAAAACAGGGCCGACAAGCTGGTGCGTCGGCTTAGGCTGGGGATGAATTTCAAAGGCTGGCGCATGAGCGGTCTCCCTGAAGACCCCAACGCCCCCAAAGTGCCTTGGCAGCACGCTGGAGTGGGGTCTTTTGTTTTCAGGAAGTGATGATGCGGCGCTTTGCTTGTCTGTGCAAGCTGCAACGCCTGGCCGCCCCGCTCAGGCCATCAAACGCGAGCCCTTGGGCACATGCGCCATCAAAAACTCCATCTGGTCGCTCAAGATGCGGCGGTTGCGCAGGATGAAGTCTTCCCACAGGCTGGGCACATAGGGGGTATACAACAGGGGCATCTTGGCTTGCTCGGGGGTACGGCTGCTTTTGCGGTGGTTGCAGGAGCGGCAGGCCGTGACCACGTTCATCCAATGATCAGGCCCGTTTTGGCACAGGGGCACGATGTGTTCACGGGTCAGCACAGATTCGTGGAAATGCCCGCCGCAATACGCGCAGACATTGCGATCGCGCACGAACAACTTGGGGTTGGTCAAACCCGAGCGCATGTCAAACGGGTTGATGCGGGGCACGCCTTGGGTGCCGATGATGCTGTTGACGGTGATGATGGATTGTTGGCCGGTGAGGGCGTTGTGCCCACCGTGGAACACGGCCACTTGCTGGCCCGCCTCCCAGCGTACCTCGTCGGCGGCGTAATGGGTGACCGCTTGCTCCAGCGTGATCCACGATTGCGGCAAGCCTTGGGCCGAGAGTTTCAAAACCTTCACAGACGCCTCCATCCAACAGTTTAAAAAACCACTGACACGAAAAGTCCCGTCTCGATCCTGCTGTTCAACTTTGAAAGCCGCCGCCAGCGGGATCGGGCTCAGTCACAATATACCCTCTTACATTGACAAAACCGTGAAAGCTGGCGAGTGGCCAGCACTGCGGCTGGGCATCACAAGCAACATGAAGGTTTTTCGCGGCTTCCAACACCCCCATCTGGCCCCTGCCTGCGCTGTGACCATCGGCAACTTCGACGGCGTGCACCGGGGCCACCAGGCCATGCTGGCGCTTTTGCGCAGCGAAGCCGCCCACCGCGGCGTGCCCAGCTGCGTCATGACTTTCGAGCCCCACCCGCGCGACTACTTTGCCAAAGCCCTGAACAAGCCCGATTTGGCGCCGGCCCGCATCGCCACCTTGCGCGACAAACTGCAAGAACTCGAGCGCTGCGGCATCGACCAGGTGGTGGTCCTGCCCTTTGATGCCCGGCTGGCCAGCCAGTCGACGGATGACTTCATCCAGCAGGTCTTGGTGCACGGCCTGGGCGTGCGCTATGTGCTGGTGGGCGACGATTTCCGTTTTGGTGCCCAACGCGCAGGCGACTACGCCATGCTCGACACTGCCGGCCAAAACTTGGGCTTTGACGTGGCCCGCATGAACAGCTACGAAGTGCGCGGCCTGCGCGTGTCCAGCTCGGCCGTGCGCGAGGCCCTTCACCGGGGCGACATGGCTGCGGTGCAGGCCCTGCTGGGCCGCCCTTACAGCATCAGCGGCCATGTGGTGCATGGGCGCAAGCTGGGCCGTGAGTTGGCCGCTTCAGCGGAGGGCGCAGGCGACGGCTTTCGCACCCTGAATTTGCGTTTTTCGCACTGGAAGCCCGCCGCCAGCGGCATCTTTGTGGTCGAGGTGCATGGCTTGGCCGACCAACCCCTGAAGGGCGTGGCCAACCTGGGTATCCGCCCCTCACTCGACCCGAATGACGTCAACGGTGGGCGCGTGCTGCTGGAGACGCATGCCTTCGGCTGGCCTGCGGACCTAGGAGCGGAGGGGGGCTACGGTAAAATCATTCGGGTGGACTTGCTGCATAAATTACACGACGAACTGAAATACGACGGTCTGGACGCCCTGACAAAGGGCATTGCCAAAGACTGCGACGACGCACAAGCGTGGTTTGCCTCCCGCCATGGTGAAACCAGCCGCCAAACCACTCGCGACCGAATTTGACGCTCCGGCCCTCGTTTGCCGCCTTCGACAGGCTCAGGGCAAACGACCTCCACGGCCCACCCCCTCTTGATCTCTCCGAACGGCCCGCCGCTCGGGCTGAGCTTGTCGAAGCCCTCTCGACTTGAAGCACCATGACCGACAAAACCCAGAACCCCGACACCCGCATCAACATGATGGACACCCCCTTCCCGATGCGCGGCGACCTGCCCAAGCGCGAGCCGGGCTGGGTGAGTGAGTGGAACGACGGTGGTTTGTATAAAAAGCTGCGCGCTGCCCGCCAGGGTGCTCCGCTGTTCGTGCTGCACGACGGCCCACCCTATGCCAACGGCAAGCTGCACATTGGCCACGCACTCAACAAAGTGCTGAAAGACATGATCGTCAAGTCCAAGCAATTGGCAGGCTTTGATGCGCAATACATCCCCGGCTGGGACTGCCACGGCCTGCCGATCGAAAACGCGATTGAAAAACTGCACGGCCGCAAGCTCAGCCGTGACGACATGCAGGCCAAGAGCCGTGCTTTTGCCACCGAACAAATCGGCCAGCAACGCGAAGACTTCAAGCGCCTGGGCGTGCTCGGGGACTGGGAGCGGCCTTACCGCACCATGGACTTTGCCAATGAAGCCGGTGAAATCCGCGCTTTCAAACGCGTGATCGAGCGCGGCTTTGTCTACCGCGGCCTCAAGCCTGTTTACTGGTGCTTTGATTGCGGCTCGTCCTTGGCCGAGTTCGAGATCGAATACCAAGACAAGCAAAGCGACACGCTGGACGTGGCCTTTGAGACCGATGACGCGGGCAAGCTCGCTGCCGCCTTTGGCCTTGCCGCCCTGCCGAACACCCCCGTGGGCCAAACCGGTTTTGCCGTGATCTGGACCACCACCGCCTGGACCATCCCCGCCAACCAGGCCCTGAACGCCCACCCTGAGCTGACCTATGCGCTGGTGCAAACCGACAAGGGCTGCCTGGTGCTGGCCGAGTCGCTGGTGGACAAATGCCTCGAGCGCTTTGGCCTGCAAGGTGGCACGGT
>CANGZO010000224.1 GCA_947458305.1 Comamonadaceae bacterium | reverse complement strand
TCGGCGCGCACCGGCTCGATGTTGATGCGGTCCATGGCCGCAAAGTCGGTGGTGTAAAAGCGCGGGCTGATCATGTCGTCGTGCACGGCCTTTTTGTTGGCATCTTCAGCGGTTTCGATGGTGTGGACGGCGTTGGCGGTCATGGGCTTCTCCGGTGCGGGATGTTTCAATGTCAGGGGGCTTTGTAGCCAGCCAGTCGCAGGCTGGCAAACACGGCGGCGTTACTGGGACCAAACGATTCGAGGTCGATGCGTTGCCCTGTGCTGGGGTCTTGCAACGTCATGCGGCCATCGGTGCGGCCGATCAATAAAAATGGGGCTTCTTTGCCCAGGTTTTCACGCTGGCGTTCGCGCGCCAAGGCCCGAAGGGTGCTGCGCAAAAAGCCTTGTTCACCCGAGAACTGGGCCACCTGCTGCCCGGTGCGGACGTCGAGCACGGCGATGTCACCGCTGGGCAGATCGCGAAATTGCAGGTCGCGCTGCCACTGCACGGCGGCGTCGGGCGTGCGCGGGTCCAGGCCAGACCAGCGGGCCAGGCCCACGGCCACCAGCATGGACAGCAGCATCACGCCGATCCAGGCCATGGGTCGGTTCAGGCTGTGAGTCTGCCAGCCATGCTTGGGCAAGGTGTTCATGCCAACATGCCTTGGTTGGGCGCGCGCGCGGGTTCGCCCACAGGCGCATCACCCAAGTGCAGGCTTTGACCTGCACGTTCGGCACGCCACAGGGCCAAGAGTTGCTCGCCCACTTGAACGCTATCGGGGACGCAGCGCAGGGTGGGTTGGGGTTGCGTCACGTACCAAGCGCGTTGGTGCGGCCAAAGGTGGGCCCAGCCGATGCGGTCTTCGGGGTGCAAGGCCAAGGCGATGTCGCCCGTGCCCGTCGCTTGGGTTTTCAATGAAGCACCCGCAATGCGTTTGAAGGGCAAATTGAAGGTCAGCGTGAGCACGATGCCAATCCGCATGACCACGCGCTTGTTGGTCAGGGTGTAGAGCGTGCTGCGTGCAGAAAACCATGCGGTGCCCAAAAGCAAGCCCAAAGCCAAGGCATACAGACTGCCAGCCACCACCAAGGGTTTCCAATCCATTGGGCCTTCTGTGGCTGTCAGGTTGATGGCCTGCACCGCCAACATCAGCGCAAAGTACAGCGCCACTTTGCGAACATGAAAGGCGTGAATGGCCAAACGCTTCCAATCGGGCGCGCCCTGCCAGACCACGCGCTCGCCTTTGGGCAGGGCGCTGGGCAGGCCGGGTGCGGCTTCCCACTCGTGTTCGTGGGTGGCTTTCATATGATGGGTTCCTGGCGCTCAGGGGTGGCGTACAAGGTGCCCGCACCGTAATAGGCGGTGATTTTTTCTTCTTCGAGCAAGGTGATCTGCTCGTTCGATTTCGTCTGGGGCACGTTCACGAATTGGTGTGCCAAGATGGCTTGCACATGGGTGCCGTCTTTCTTGATGCGCGCAAACGTCATCGGCAGCAGCACGCGCTTGTCCGAGTTCGCCAGTTGCACTTCGGCAAAGCGGAACATCATCTCCATGCGGTCGACCCACAGATCCACCACGGTGCCGGCCACGACCTTGTCAGCGCCCCAAACCGGCAAGCCACGTGGGTCCACGTCTTGTTTGGCCACCGAATGGTCCGTAGCGACGCGCAAAGGCACGATTTTGGGGTGACCGTGCGGGTCTGCATCGGGGATGTCGGCACGCATGGCCCAAGCACCTGGGCCTACGCCTGCCAAGAGTGGGTCGCCCACGGGCTCCAGCGGTGCGCCGTTCCAGCCGTGTGTGGGCTGCGCACTGTACTCACCATCGGGTCGTGCCAAGTCAGGTGACAAGTAGGTGTGTCCGTCTTGCGTCTTGAACGTCTTGGGTTCTGGTACGGGGGGCCAGCCTTCGATCTTGGGGCCGTTTTCGCGGCCCGAATCCATGGGGTAACCCTCGCGGTGGTTTTCACGCAAGAGGTAATAAATCAGCCCCGCAAAGAATGCCCAAAACATGTACAACACGATTTGGGCCACATCGATGTACTGGGTGATTGCGCCTGTTTCCATGGCTGTCTCCTTCAAAAAATCGGTGCATCAGCCTGGCAGTTGCGCCAGGCCAAAGGGTTGGGGGGTGCCGGTTTTCAAGACCTCTGCTCGCGCGGCCAAACGGCTCGCGCGCAACATCGGGCCCAAGGCCACCAGCACGACAAACAACAAATACATTTCCAGGTGGTAGACGAAGCTGTAGGCAGTGATGGGCGTGACCAGCACCTCGCCCAAAGCGCCCGACATGGCCAGCACCGACACGCCGTCGCGCAAAGCCCCACCCAGCGCCATGGCCGCGCCTGCGCTGGTGGCTTGCACCGCGCCCCAGGTGCCGATGACCAGACCGCCCAAGTGGCCAAGCGGGCTGCCGTCTGTTGCCATGCCCATGGCCGTGACCAGCATGCCCACCGAAAACAAACCGCCACTGAAACCGATCAGGCCTACGCCGATGCGAAACATCCAAGCGGCTTCGAGCGGACCCGAAAAAATCACCATGGCAAACGCGGGCAAGCCCAGCAGCACGCCCAGGCTGGCCAGGCGGCAGGCGTGCATGCCACCCGACAACCAGCGGGCTGACAACAGAAAAGCCAGCAAAGCGCCACCGGCACTCAAAGCCGTGAGGGCGCTGGTCGCGCCCACGTCAAGCTTCAGGATCTCGGCCGCATAAGGCTCCAGCACGATGTCTTGCATGTTGAAAGCGAAGGTGCCCAGGGCCAGAGTCCACAAAAAGCGGCGCATCTGTGGTTGGGCCAAGAGGTCACGCCAGCTGCTGGCAAAGCCCCCAGCTTCGCGGCGTCCGCGCTTGGCGCCCCGCGCCTCTTGTTTCCACAGCGAGGCCAGGTTCATCACCGCCACCATGACGGCGCAGCCTTGCACCAACTGAATGAGTTTTTGGGGGCTGAAGTCGGCCAGAAAGAGACCGAACACCGCGCTGCTGGCGATCATGCCGACCAGCAGCATGCTGTAGAGCAAGGCCACCACGCGGGGGCGTTTGTCGTCGCTGGCCAAATCGTGCGCCAGCGCCATGCCCGCGGTTTGTGTGACCTGAATGCCGGTGCCCACCAATACAAAAGCCAGGCATGCGCCCAGTTGGCCCACCCACAGGTTGGCAGCCTCGGGCTCGGACAGCAGCAACAAGGCAAAAGGCATGATGGACAGGCCACCAAACAGCAGCAAGGTACCGATCCACAAATACGGAATGCGGCGCAGGCCCAGTGCCGAGGGGTGCGTATCGCTGCGGTAACCGATCAGGGTGCGCAGCGGCGCAAACACCATGGGAATGGCGACCGCCAAAGCGACCCACCAAGCGGGCACTTGCAGCTCCACGATCATGACCCGGTTGAGCGTGCCCACCAAGAGCGCCGTCACCATGCCGATCACCACCTGGAACAGCGACAGGCGCAAGAGGCGCGCCATCGGCAGCTCAGGCGAGGCCGCATCGGCAAACGGCATGAAGCGCGTGCCGTAGGCGGTGAACCAGCGGGGCATGGGGATGCTCAGTTTCATGAGCGTGTCCACTCCCAGGCTTGCGAGGTGTAGAAACCGCTGGCCACGCGCTGCATGCGTGCGCCTTGCCAGCCCTGCAACTCGGGGTGGTTTTG
>CANGZO010000223.1 GCA_947458305.1 Comamonadaceae bacterium | reverse complement strand
GCGGGGTGGTGGGCCGCCAATTCTTGGGCGATGCCCAAAAGAATCACGTATTCGGTGGCGCGGTAGCAAGAAAAATCGTACAGCTTGCCAGTGGCTTCGGGCTGGGTGGCGGCCACCAAGGCGGCGATCAGCGGGCGGCCAGGGTTCAAGATGAAGCCGGGACCGTCTTCGTAGTGCCAGTCAGCTTCTGGGCGTTCGGCCGCTTCGGTTTTGAAAGCCAGCGCGGTTTTGCGGGCGGCCAGTACCATGTTGCGCCTGACCCTGATGTGCGACTGCAGGGCTGCCAAGTTGACAAAGCTGAAAAGGTGGGGCGAGCCCAACAGGGCCACGGCAATCTCACGCTCCACCGTCCAGTCTGCCGGGTCGTCCTGGGTCTGTCTTAGCCTTTGGTGCAGGCCCAGTGTGTCGTGGTCGGGCATGAGTTGCTCAAGGGCGCTGGGTTGCAAGGTGCATTGCACCGACAAGCCACCGTCTGGACGGTCTAGCGTGACCGTTTGTGCCCAAGTGTGGAGTTCAAAACCGCCCAACCAAGTGGTCAGATCCATGGCCAAAACAGTGGCTTCGTTCGGGGTCTTGGCCCTGAGTTCGATGCCGCCTTGGGCATGTCCAGGATCTGACCTGGTGGGAGAAAGATTCATGCCTGTGATTTTGCCCCTGAGTTTTGGCGGGCACGCCTAGGGATTACGCGCAAAGCATGAAAGGCCGTGATCTCACTCAGGCAAAAGTGACCCAGTCCTTGTGCACGTCGCTGTCCAGGTGCGGCAAGGTGTTGTAGGTCAGCAGCATGTGGCGCTTGGGGGTGAAGACGAACTCGGTGAGCGCCGTGTTGCGGATGCGCAGGTTCAGCTCGATGGTGGTCTCGGGCGGGGTGCCCAGCACGCGGCCCACCGCCGTCGAGATGGGGCCGCCGCTGGAGACGATCATCACGTCTCCGGTGTGTGACTGCCGCACATGGTCGAGCGCCGCCTCGATGCCGCCCACAAAGTCGGCGTAGCTGGGCATGCCGCGTGGCTGGGTGCGTCCAGCCATCCAGGCCTGCAAGGCGTCGCGCAGCAGCCGAAAGTGGTGACGGTAGAGCTCGGGCGTGTCGGGCTTGGCCAGCGGCTCTGGGTGGATGGACTCGATCAGCGCGTGGCTGTCGTATTCGTTCAGACCCGGCCACACGGCCGGGGTGTGCGGCAAGCCCGCACCTTCGGCAATGCCTTCCCAGGTTTGGCGGTGGCGCTTCAAGCTGCCCATCATCACAGCCTCGATGGGTTTGTCCTGAAGTTTCGGCCGCAGGTATTCACCCAAGCGCACGGCTTGTTGGCGGCCCAGTGGGCTGAGTTGATCGTAGTCATCGGCCCCGAAAGAGGCTTGTCCGTGGCGGACCAAATAGAGTGTTCCCATGGGCTGAGATTGTGCGCAGCCTGGGCGTTTAAGCCTGTCGCTGGGGTGATCAGAGGGTGACGGCGCCCTGGATGCAGCCGACCACATCGCCGCCGACCCAGACTTGACTTTGTGCGTCTTTGGAGAGGAACACCTGGCCCGCACGGCCAATCACAGTGCCTTGGCGGACGCTGTAGTGGTCGGGCATGTATCCCTCGGCCATCAGCCATTGCGCCAGCGACGCGTTCAGGCTGCCCGTCACCGGGTCTTCGGCCACGCCCACCGGGGCGGCAAAGGCGCGCACTTCCAGATCGGTCGGGTCGTTGGCCACGCGGGTGGAGGGCGCAAAGGCGCGGGCCTCGCGGTTGGCGCGGCGGATCAGCCCACCTTCTGGGGCTTGTCGCTTGGCCGCTATGCCGACTTTGGTGCCCAGCTTTTTCAAAGCCGCATGGTCAGGGGTCAGGGCCAGCACTGTCTCCACACCATGGACCAGCAGCCCTAGCCAGTGCGGCCCGTTGTTCAGGTGTTGCGCAGCGATGACTTCTGACGCATCCAGCCCCAACGCTGCCAAAACAGGGCTGAGGTCTTCGGTCGAGATGTCAGAGCGGTTCAGTGGCGGCGCCGCAAAGGCCCAGCGTTCGCCCAGCTGCTGGAGGGTCACCAGACCGACGCCGCATTCCTGCATCAGCACGCCTGCTTGCCGTGGCGTGTTGCCCGCCTTCAGCCAGGCGTGGGCTGTGCCCAGTGTGGGGTGGCCTGCAAAAGGCAGCTCAGCCCCGGGCGTGAAGATGCGCACCCGGTAGTCGGCTCCGCCCGCATCCCCTTCGGGTGTGGGCGGCAGCACAAAGGTGGTTTCGCTCAGCTGCGTCCAAGCGGCAAAGGTTTGCATTTGCGCGTCTGTCAGGCCCGAGCCATCGAGCACCACGGCCAGCGGGTTGCCCAGAAAGGCGGTGTCGGTGAAGACGTCGACTTGTTGGAAGGCGCGGGTTTTCATCGCGATTTTCAGAAGCAGGTTGATCAAAGCGATTCGCGGATCGCTGCGGCCAGTGCTGCCATGCCGGTGTTGATCTGGTCTACGGTTGCGGTGACAAAGGACAGGCGCAGTGTGCTTTCGCTCGCGTCTTGGGCATAGAAGGCCGAGCCCGGTACAAAGGCCACGCCTTTTTCAACGGCTTTGTCCAGCAGCGGGATCGCCTTCATGCCCTGGGGCAGTTGCACCCACAAGAACATGCCACCCACCGGGCGGTTCCAACTCAGGCCCAGCCCTGCCATTTCGCGGTCCAGCGCGGCCAGCATGGCTTCGCATTGCTGTTTGTACAGCGCGCGGATGGTGGGCACATGGCGGTCAATGAAGCCGTCTTTCAGCACTTCGGCCACCACGCGTTGGTTGAAGCTGGGCGTGTGCAGGTCGGCCGCTTGTTTGGCTTGCAATAGCTTCGGGTAGAGCGCTTTGGGGGCCACCACATAACCCAGGCGCAGGCCGGGGGCCAGGATTTTGGAGAACGAGCCGAGGTAGACGCTGCCCTCAGGATGGCGCGAACTGAGCGAGGGCGCGGGGGGCGCGTCAAACCACAGGTCGCCATAAGGGTTGTCTTCGATGATCGGCAAACCGGTGTCGATGGCCACTTGCGCCACGGCGGCGCGGCGCTCTTCGGTCATGGTGCGGCCTGTGGGGTTCTGGAAGTTGGGCAGCAGGTACACAAAACGGGCTTTGTCCGCACCCGTGCCGACTTTGGCGCGCAGGTCGGCGGCATCCACTCCGTGGTCGTCGCTGTTCACACCCACAGCCACCGGCTCCATCGGGGTGAAGGCTTGCAGTGCGCCCAAATAGGTGGGCGTCTCCACCAAGATGCGGCTGCCTGCGTCGATCAGGATTTTGGCCACCAAGTCCAGGCCCTGTTGGCTGCCGGTGGTGATCAGCACCTGGTCAGGGCTGACCTTCATGCCTTGCTTGAGCAGGTCTTGCGCGACCCATTCGCGCAAGGGGGCGTAGCCTTCGCTGGCCGCGTATTGCAAGGCGGCTTTGCCGTCATCCCGCAGCACGCGCTCGCTGGCTTCGCGCATGGCGTCGATTGGGAAAGTCAGCGGCGAGGGCAGACCGCCCGCAAAGCTGATGATGCCGGGCTTTTCGGTGACCTTGAGGATCTCGCGGATCACCGAGGGGTTCATTTTTTCGGCGCGTCGGGCCAGCGTCCAGTTCATTTTTTGCTCCATTGATTGTGTTTATCGGGTGACTGGGGTGTTGGCCATGCGCCGCCCCATGAAGACGG
>CANGZO010000222.1 GCA_947458305.1 Comamonadaceae bacterium | reverse complement strand
GTCGCCCGCGAACGAGCGGGCGGTGACCCGCACAGGCACCCCAAAACTGTGGTCGCCCTGGTCCATGACGGTCAAGCCATTGACCTGCGCCACCCGTTCGCCACTGACCACCAACAAGCGTTCACCGCTGGCGATGCTGTCTTGGACCCGTGCCTCAAGACCATCCCGCCGCTCCCGCTGGGCTTGACTGGCGGCCAGCACATCCCGCGCCTCCACCCGCGCAGCACCTCGCGCCTGGGCCAGTGCATGGCTTTCCACCACCAAGGCCTGCGTCAAGCCGATGCGGCCGCTTTGACGCGTTTGGTCACCTGCTTCACGGTGGCTTTCCTCCATGATCCGCGCCACCGCCGCCGCAGAGCAATGCAACAAACCATGGCGCTCGCAGGTGTGTGCCACCCCCACCGCCATGGCCCGTGCTGTTTGGGGCGTGGCCTTGAAGCTCTCGGCAAAGTCCACCTTGCAAGAAAACCGGTGAACCCATTCAGGGTCAGCCTCTTGCACGGCATCAAAAGCTGCGGCCGAAGCGATCAGCACCAGCTTGACATTCACATCCAGCGTATCGCAAGTCAGACCTGGAGAAAAACGGGGTGATGCCCCTGATGAGTCCAGCCGTCCACTGCGCATCAGGCGCCGCAGCCTTTCCCAGACAGGCGCATCGGCCAACAGGTCTTGCAGGTGCAACAACAAAAAGCCGCCGTGGGCCCGCAGTAAACTGCCCGCACGCCAGCGCGTAAAGTCGCTCATCGGCGCTTCGTCTTCGGCCATGCCGCCAAACAAATTTCCGAATACCGGGTTCTCCTCCACAACCACCGGCGCCCCTTGATCGGCATGGTGGTCCACCACCAAGTTCACGCTCAGGCATGAGAGCAGCTCGGCCAAGTCGGTCCGCCGCGTGGCCTCATCCTCACCAAGCACCAGCAGGCGGTTTTTTTCAAGCAGGGCCTGCAAGACCTGGTCCATGTAGGTCGCCAACCGGGTATCGCTGTCGATCGGCAAGTTCAGCTGTTGACGCAACTGGGCCAAGCCATGCGCCAAGACCGGCCTCAAAAAGCGCTGGCGCAACACATCCAGCGCTTGGGCCATGGCCCGCTCTGTGGCGCGAACGGCCTCAAGGTAATGGTCCATCTCCGCCCGCAGCGCCTCTTCGGCCGCGTTCAGGGCCGTCCGCTCGGCAGGCCTGAGCAACAAGGCTTTGGTCGCGGTCACCGGCGCCCCTTGGGCGTCTTTCAGTGTGAACACCATGTGCCCTTGATCGCGAACTACCGCGAAATGGTGCGCCTGCGCGTAGGTGGTCAGCGCTGCATAGGCGGCCTCTGTTTGGGCCTTGAAGGTCTGCTCAAGCTCTTGGCGTGCGGCCCAAAAATCAGCTTGAAGCAATCGTTGCGGCACATCCTCCTGAATGGCTTGCACCCACAACGCCATGCTTTGGCGCAACCGTCGACCTTGGCCCGCAGGCACCCGCAGCGCCAGGGGTTGATCGGCTTGCTCAAAGTTGTTCAAAAAGCACAGGTCCGCAGGCACGGGGAGCAAGGCCGCTTGTTCGTGCAGCATGCGGGTCAGCATGCAGGTTCTGCCCATGCCCGCTGAACCCAAGACCAACAGGTTGTAGCCTGGCTGGCGCATCTGCAAACCAAACCGGGCCGCCGTCTCGGCACGCTCTTGACCGATCCAAGACGGCGCAAGCCCACGCAACTCGGACGTGTCCTCAAAGCCCAAGGAAGTGGGGTCCACGGTCAGGCGCAAATCGGAAGGATTCAGTTCGGCAACAGTCATCGGGCAGCGCGCTCTTGGCAAAGCCCGAGCCTAGGTCCCCCATCGGCTCAAGCACTGTGCGCCAAAACACCAACGGGCTCAAATGCTGACTGACAGGGCTTTTTGCGCTGACAATCGGCCCATGCAAGCCGACGACACCACCCCAACGCCTGACCCTTTGCCAACCACCCCAGATTCAAGCGCCCGAGCACAGCGGCCCCATCAGCCATCACAACCACGCAACCCGCTGCACGGCCTGACCTTGGAAGCCATCGTGACCCAACTGGCCGACTTTTATGGCTGGGACGATCTGGGCCAACGCGTCCCTGTACGCTGCTTCACCCACGAGCCCAGCGTGGGCTCCAGCCTGAAGTTTTTGCGAAAAACCCCTTGGGCACGCGAGAAGGTGGAAAGCCTTTACCTGTTCATGTTGCGCGACCAAAAACGCCAAGGCTTTTGATCTGCAGGGACAGGCATCAGGGTCAGAGCACTCAGTCTGACAACATCGTGCCCCTGCACTTGGGAGCACCACAGCGACAAACATACCGGGCTTTCAGCGCATCGGTCATGGGCTCGTCGCTGAACAGGCCATAGTCAAAGGTCAGCTCCTCCCCTTTGAAAACAGGCCTGCGCGTCACGATGTAAATGCGGCCCCGGGCCTCGTCCGGCACGCAGTTGGGTCGGCAGGAATGGTTGATCCACTTCGAGTCATTGCCACCGTACAGCGCATCAATGACCTGTCCATCGTCCAAATGAAAGTAAAACGTGTGGTCAGGCTGGGCCGCGTCATGCGGGTGGCGACGAAGTGCTTCGGCCATGCTGATGCGCTCACCCACGTACTCGATGACCCGTTCACCTGCAGCCATGTGGCGTGTGGCAAACACGCCCTTGCCATGCACGCCCGAAGACAGGACCTCGATGGATCTGGACGATGGTGAAGGCTTCACGAAGGCTTCAGGTTCAGGCCGAAGCCGGGCGGTTCAGGCCCAATTCGGCCACCATGGCCTCGCGCATCAAAAACTTTTGCGGCTTGCCCGTCACCGTCACGGGGAGCTCTTGGACCATGCGGATGTAACGGGGCACTTTGAAGTGCGCGATGTTTTGCTCGCAAAAGGTCCGCAGCTCTTGTTCGGTGCAGTCGGCCCCCGGGCGCTGAACCACCCAAGCACACAACTGCTCGCCATACCGCTCGTCCGGCACACCGAAGACCTGCACCGCAGCAATTTTGGGATGGCGAAACAAAAACTCTTCGATCTCACGCGGGTAAATGTTCTCGCCACCGCGGATCACCATGTCTTTGAGACGCCCGACGATGTTGCAGTAGCCCTCGGCATCCATGGTGGCCAAGTCGCCGGTGTGCATCCAGCCGTCTTGGATGGTGTCGGCCGTGCGTTCTGGTTCGTCCCAGTAGCCCTGCATGACCGAATAACCCCGCGTACACAGCTCACCCGTTTCACCAATCGGCACGGTTTGGCCCTGAGCATCGACGATGCGCACTTCCAAGTGAGGCAAGACGCGGCCCACCGTGGTGACCCGCTTGTCGAGTGGATCGTCGGTGGCGCTTTGAAAGCTCACCGGGCTGGTCTCCGTCATGCCATACGCAATGGTCACCTCGCGCATGTGCATGAGCGACTGAACCCGCCGCATCACCTCAATGGGGCAAGGCGCACCCGCCATGATGCCGGTGCGCAAGGTGCTCAAATCGAACTTAGAAAACTCGGGATGATCGAGCTCGGCGATGAACATGGTCGGCACGCCGTGCAAAGCGGTGCAACGCTCAGCCTGAACGGCAGCGAGTGTGTCCACCGGGTCAAAACCCTCACCCGGAAAAACCATGGCCGCCCCCACCGAGGTGCAGGCCAGCACCGACAACACCATGCCAAAGCAGTGGTACAGCGGGACCGG
>CANGZO010000221.1 GCA_947458305.1 Comamonadaceae bacterium | reverse complement strand
GGATTGGGGGCCGCTGGGCCTGGGGCTGGTGCTGCTGCTCATGTTCACCCACACCAGCGCCATGATGCCCATGAGCGAGGCGGCCATGGCGCACCTGGTCAGCCGGGGCGGGGCTTTTGACACCAAGCGTTATGGGCGGGTGCGGCTGTGGGGTTCCATGGGTTTTCTGGTCACGGTGTTTGCGGCAGGGGCCTGGTTCGAGGCCTTTGGCATGCAGCACTTTCCGGCCTGGACGGTGCTGACCCTGGGCGCGGTGCTGCTGAGTGTGTGGTGGATGCCCGATATGAAAGAGGCCGCTCACCACACCGATGCGCATGTCCCTGTGTGGCCCGTGCTGCGCCAAAAACCGGTGTTCTGGTTTTTCACTTCCACGTTTTTCCATGTGCTGTCACACATTGGGGTGTACGTGTTTTTTTCGCTTTACCTCGATTCGCTGGGTTACAGCAAAACCATGATCGGCCTGTTGTGGGCCGTGTCGGTGGCGGTTGAGATCGTCTGGTTTTTCACCCAGTCACGCTGGTTGCCGCGCATGCCTTTGGCGGGTTGGTTGGTGCTGTGTTCGGCTGTGATGGTGCTGCGGATGCTGATGACCGCGACTTGGGCCGATGTGTTGTGGGTTTTGCTGCTGGCGCAAACCCTGCACGCCATCACCTTTGCGACCCACCACACGGCCTGCATCGCGCTGATATCGCAGCATTTTTCCGGGCGTTTGCGTGGTCGCGGGCAGGCGCTGTACACCGTGATCGCCTACGGCTTTCCAGGCGTGTTGGGCGCCTTGTTGGGCGGATTGGTCAGCGAGCGCTGGGGCTTGCAAAGCGTCTTCGTGCTCAGTGTGTTGACCAGTGTGGTGGCCACGGTCGCGGCCTTTAAAGTGTGGCGCTTGCATGAACCGATTTGAATCCCCTGATTTTTTACCCGCCGATCTGCGCGTGTCGCTGGGTGGGGCCACACGCCTGCACACCACGTGCGACGGCAGCCACACGGTCTGGCACGCTTGGGGCCTGCCTTCGCAGCCCGCCGTGGTGTTGCTGCATGGCGGCAGCGGCAGCTGGACGCACTGGGTGCGCAACATCGCCCCATTGCAAGCGGCTGGCTGGCGGGTCTTGGTGCCCGACTTACCCGGTTTTGGCGACTCGGATTTGCCGCCCGGCTGCACCGATGTGGACGCTTTGCCTGCCCACCTGCACGCAGGCTTGCAGCAGCTGCAAGCCAGTGGTGCCTGTGGCGGTCGTGTGCGCGTGGTGGGTTTTTCGTTTGGCGGTATGGCGGGCGCTTTGTGGCTGGCCGCGCACCCGCAAGACGCACAGCAACTGGTGTTGGTGGGCGCGCCGGGCATGGGCATGGCGACGCCGCAGCGGGTGCCGCTCAAGGGCTGGCGGCATTTGTCCACCCCCGAGGCACAGAACCAAGTGCACCGCCACAACCTGATGGCCCTCATGCTCGAATCCATCACCTCTTTGGACGACTTGGCGCTGAGCTTGCATGCCGCCAATGTGCAGCGCGACCGCATGCCGCGCAGGCGCTTGTCGTCGACCGACATCGTGGCGCGTGCTTTGCCCCAATTGCAGGTGCCAGTGAGTGCCATTTTTGGCGAGCACGATGCTTTGTACCGGGAGCGCTTGTCAGAACTCCAAGCAGCCATGCCCCGCATGGCTCAACGATGGGGACAGTGGCACACCGTGGCGGGGGCTGGGCATTGGGTGCAGTTCGAGGCAGCACATGCCTTTGATCAGGCCTTGCAGCGGGTGTTGGGCTCGGTGCCCGCTTGAATCAGCCGAGGGCGGCCGACACCGCAGCGCGCAGGCCCAGCAGATAGCTGTCCACACCCAAACCAGCAATTTGGCCTTTGGCGATGTCAGCGATCACCGAATGGTGGCGAAACGCTTCACGGGCGTGGATGTTGGACATGTGGACTTCGATGATGGGGCACTTGAGAATGGCCAGCGCATCGCGGATGCCGTAGCTGTAATGCGTCCAGGCCCCGGCATTGATGACCACGGCCTGCACGCCATCGCCATGGGCGCGGTGGATGCGTTCGGCCATTTCGCCTTCGAAGTTGGTCTGGAAGCACTCGACCTGCGCCCCCAGTTCAAGGCCCAGGGCAGTCACTTGGGTGTTGATTTCGTCCAGCGTGGTCGTGCCGTATTGGGCCGGGTCGCGTTTGCCGAACATGTTCAGGTTGATGCCGTGCAGGACAAGGATCTTCATGGTGGGGGCTCTATCGCTCGAAGGATCATGGGAATTGGGTGACTTGCCTGCGATTGTCGGTGATTTGCGGCAATATCCAAGGCCTTGCCTGAAAGTGCGCCATGACCCCCTTGAAAATCGATTTTGTGTCTGACATTGCCTGCCCTTGGTGTGCCGTGGGTTTGGGTGCGTTGGAGCAAGCCCTGGACCGCCTGCAAGGCCAGGTGCAGGCCGAGCTGCACTTTCAGCCCTTTGAGCTGAACCCGCACATGGGCCCCGGTGGGCAGGACCTGGGTGAGCACCTGACTCAAAAATACGGCTCCACGCCAGAACAACAAGCCCAGATTCGCCAGAACATTGCCGCACGCGGAGCCGAGGTGGGGTTTAGCTTTCACCCCGGCGGCCGTGGCCGTGTTTACAACACCTTCAACGCACACCGCTTGCTGCATTGGGCCGAGAGCCAAGGCGCTGGGGCGCAGCATGCCTTGAAAAAAGCTTTTTTGCAGTCCTATCAGGGCCGCGCCGAGTGCGTGGAAGACCCCGAGGTTTTGCTGGCGAGCGTGGCCGCAGCAGGGCTGGATGTGGCCGCGGCCCATGAGGTGCTGCAAAGCGATGCACACACCCAAGAGGTGCGCGAGCGGCAACAGTTCTACACCCAGGCGGGCATCCGTTCGGTGCCTGCGGTCATCATCAATGACAGGCACTTGATCTCGGGCGGCCAGCCGGTTGAGGTGTTCGAGCAAGCCCTGCGGCGCATCGCCTTGGGCGAAGTGGATTGAGCAGGGCCTTGCACATGAACCCACCGTTCAAGCGGCCAGCTGCAAACCAAGATGCGCCGATGGTCTGCACCTCACGGCGCAAACTTTTGGGCCAGTGTTCTTCGGCGGCCGCCGTGGCCCTCTTGGGCATTTCGGGCGGAGTGCAGGCGCAGCCTGAGCGCAAGGCTGCCTCGGCCGAATTGCTGCGCCTGTGGCGCCAAGGCGGCGGTGCGCTGCTGATTCGCCATGCCGCGACAGAGGCGGGCCTGGGCGACCCGGCGGGATTCACTTTGGGGCAGTGCCGCACCCAGCGCAATTTGAGCGAGGCGGGCAGGCAGGCCTCGCGGGCTTTTGGAGCTTGGCTACAAGCGCAAAACTTCAAGCCCGATGCGGTGCTGAGCAGCCAGTGGTGTCGCTGCCAAGACACGGCGCGACTGGCTTTTGGGCAGTTCGAAGACTGGCCAGCCTTGAACAGCACCTTCGCCGGGCAGGGCGATCCGGTTGCGCAGCAAAAGGCCTTGCTGGCCCGTTTGCGTGGATTGCCCCAAGGCCGCACCGAGGTGTGGGTCACGCACCAAGTGATCATGACCGGCCTGACAGGGGCCTACCCCAGCATGGGCGAGGGGTTTTTGGTGGACCGGCAAGGCCGTTTGCTGGCCCGAGCGGAGCTCGCCCCATGAGCGGCCTGCACAGTTTGACCGTTTACTTTGACGGCTCGTGCCCCATGTGCCGACGCGAAATCGCCATTTACCGGCG
>CANGZO010000220.1 GCA_947458305.1 Comamonadaceae bacterium | reverse complement strand
TGCAGGTCGCTGATGCGCAGAAATTCTTTGGGCTCAGCCATGGGCCCCCTCCAACTGGTTTTCGGCCGTGCCCATGTAGGCCTCGAGCACTTGAGGATTTTGAGAAACCACCGCGTAAGGCCCTTCGGCAATCACTTGGCCGCGTTGCAAAACGCTGATGGTGTCTGCGATCTTGGAGACCACGTTCATGTTGTGCTCGACCATCAAAATGGTGCGGTTGGCGCCCACTTTTTTGATCAGCTGCGTGACGCGGTCCACGTCTTCGTGGCCCATGCCCTGCGTAGGCTCGTCCAGCAGCATGAGCTCCGGCTCCATGGCCAAGGTGGTGGCAATTTCAAGGGCGCGCTTGCGGCCATAAGGCAGTTCGACCGCCATCAAGTGCGACATGTCTTGCAGGTCAACTTCGGCCAGCAGTTGCATGGCGCGGTCGTTCAGGCTGTCCAAGACGCGTTCAGAACGCCAAAACTGCATGGACATGCCGGCCCCGCGTTGCAAGGCGATGCGCACGTTCTCAATCACCGAGAGATTGGGGAACGTGGCCGAAATCTGGAATGAGCGCACGATGCCGCGACGGGCAATCTGTGCAGACCGTTCGCCGGTGATGTCCCGGCCATTGAACAGGATTTGCCCTCGGGTGGGAATCAAGAACTTGGTCAGCAAATTGAAGACCGTGGTCTTGCCGGCGCCGTTGGGGCCGATCAGTGCGTGGATCTCTCCGCGCCGAACCTTCAGGTTGACGTCGTTGACAGCCACAAACCCTTTGAACTCTTTGATAAGCCCACGGGTTTCGAGAATGATTTCATCAGCCATTGCGTCCTGCACCAGGGTGTTGAATAGAAAAACTTACTCAAGGCATTGTGAAATCCGTTGAAAAACTGCGATATAGAGTTATCCCTCGGTCATGTCCCATAAGCGACTGGACTTGCGTGAGCCTGACAGGTGTGTCGCCATGCTCTTGCGTCCAAAGCTTCAGATCAGTGCGGCGCCCTTGCGCTGTGGCTGTGCGCCACCGGTATCGCCATGGTCATTTGTTTTGCTGGTGGCCAAGCGCAGTACCTGCAGATAGCCGGTGGCCAGCTCCATGCGCGGCCCCAAGCCTTGGGCCATCAGCATGCGGTGGGCCGCAGGCAACTTCCAGCACGGGGTGAAAACAAACAGGTGGTGTTCCAGGTGGTAGTTGACCCAATAAGGTGCCAGCACCATGCGCATGCCCCAATGGGCCAAAGTGGTGCGCGTGTTGCGCAAGCGGTCATGGTTGTCGCCCACCACCGCATGCTCGGCGATGTTGCGCACCCGGCTGATCACTTGGTACCAGGTCAGCAAGGGCAGCAGCCACAAGGCAAAGTACGCCCACCACACACCGGCTGCGGCGGTGACCGCGAAGATGAGCAGGTTGCTTAAGAAAAAGTATTTTTCTGCAGCGATCAGATTCTTCACGCGCTGCCACCGGCTGGGGCTGTCACCCATTTCCATGCGGAAAAATTCCATGCGCCGCTGGTAACCGGTGATGCCCAAAATGTCGCGCCGCATCTTGCGCCAAAAGCTTTGACGGCTGATGGGAAAGGGGGCCGACAAAATCAAGTCGGGGTCTTGTGCTTGCTGGGTGTGGCGGTGGTGGCTCAGGTGATAGGGTCGGTAAAGCGTGAGGCTCGCTCCCACCGGCCAGCCGCACAAAAATGCCCCCAGCTTGTCATTGAGCCAGGTGTTTTTAAACAGGGCACGGTGCGCTGCATCGTGCATCAATATGGCCAAGCCCAGCTGTCTGCCGCCAATGACGACCACGGCAACGATGAAGCTCAAGGGATTGGGCCAAGCCACAAAAAACGCCATGGCCAGGGCAATCATGCCCCAGGCATGCAGCACCAAATAAGCGCCCATCCAGTCCGAGCGTTCGCGCAAATAAGCGTCTTGCTCGGGGGTCAGGATGGGTTGATGGGCATCAGCGTTGCCCATCGTGTACAGAAACCTTGTCTTTGGTCAGTCCCCCCAGTCTTGAATGGACACGACCACCCGTGCCCATGACCAGCGCAAACAAAATTTCGTTGGGGCGCGGCGCATCCTGAATGCCCACTTCCATGCTGTTGAAGTGGCTGCGCACATAGCAAGCGTGGATGTAATGCACGGGCACCATCAGGCGATACCCCGCGCTGGCCACCGCCTTGCTGGCCGGCACGATGGCTTTGGGCTCGCCCAACAAGGAGCGCATGGCCCAGCCCCCGGCTTCATGCCACACAGCGCCGTGTTCCATTTCACCATTGACCCCCACGATGGCGGCTTTGCTGTAAACCTCGATGTTGTCTTTGCCCAGTGTGTCGATCAACTCTTGTGCCAACACGGTGCCCAGAGACCTGAGCTCGGCCATGAAAGGCATGAGGTCAGGTTCATAGGTGCCTGCATAGGGATTTTGAATGACAGCGCATGCGGCGGCCAGCTTCAAAGGCTGGTCGGTGACAGGGCCGCCTTCGTGGTACGTCGTTTCAATGGTGAGGCTGCGTTTGCGGATCTGAATCAATGACATCTTGAGCTTTCAAAAAAGGCGGGCACGGGGCCTTAGGCTGCGCTGGCAACAAGGTGCCCGTTTGGGTCAGGCACCCGAAACCCGCTGAGGCACTTAGTTTTTCGGTATTTTGGCGTCGTTCACCACTTGAATCCATTTCTGGGTTTGAGCCGCCACCATGTTCCGCATCTCTTCTGATGTGCTGCCGCGCACCTCGCCACCCATGTCCTCCAGGCGGGTTTTCACAGCGGGCACCAAAAGCGCTTTTTGTAACTCGGCGTTCAGGCGGTCAATGACGGGTTTGGGAGTGCCTGCAGGCGCCATCAAACCGGCCCATGACTGCACGTCGTAACCTGCCACACCCTGCTCAGACACGGTCGGCACATCGGGCAGACCCTGCCAGCGCTGCGGACCGGTGGTGGCAATGGCGCGAAGCTTGCCAGATTTGATGTTGGCCATGACCGCCGTGGGTGGTGCAATGATCATCGGGATTTCGCCGCCGAGCAGGGATGTGAGCGAGGCGGAGTCGCCCCGGAAGGGCACATGCAGCAGCTGGGTCTTGGACATGCTGGCGAGCAACTCACCGGCCAGATGGTGGGTGGAGCCGATGCCCGCGGTGCCGTAGCTCACCTCGGTAGGGTTGGCTCTGGCTGCGGCCAGCAAGGCCGACAGGCTGGGGTACTTGCTGTTGGCCGGAACGACCACCAAAAACGGGAAGTAAGTGATGGTGCTGACCATCTCAAAGTCTTGTACCGTGCGGTAAGCCAAGTTGTTGTACAAAGCGCCAGCCACCGCATGCCCGCCCGTGGCCAACAGCAAGGTGTAGCCATCGGGCCTGGACTTGGCGACAGTGGTGGCTGCAATGGTGCCACCTGCGCCGGCCTGAGCTTCGACCACGATGTTTTGGCCCAAGCCCTTGCTCATTTCCATCCCTACAGTCCGGGCGATGTTGTCGGCGTTGCCGCCGGGTGCAAAGCCTTGCATGACCTTGATGGGGCGGTCCGGATAGGCTTGTGCCAGCGCGATCATTGGCAAGGCCAAGGTGGTGGCAGTCAAAGTAGCGAGAAGTTGTCGGCGAAGCATGGTTGTCTCCTGGTTATAAAAGTATCACTGTCAATTGCACGGTTTCAGCTGCGGGTCATGGGTGCATGACCAGCTTTCCACTGACAAGTCCTTGGTCGAGCAAAGCGTGGGTTTTTTGGACCTCGCTGAGCTTGAAAATCTGAGGGGGCGA
>CANGZO010000219.1 GCA_947458305.1 Comamonadaceae bacterium | reverse complement strand
GTTGGCCTTGACGACCTCGGCCTTGATTGAAGATGCAATCATGGTTTTTCCTTGTTGTTTCGCTGGATTCAGTCGAATTTCAGCGGGTTAATGACTTGCGCCAACGGCCGGAAAAGCGGATGGCGTGCGTTCTGCAAGTCGCAAAACAGATCGATTATAGCCCGAAACCACCCTATCAGGGACATGGCCAGCCCCCCTTACAGGCGGACACAGAAACGCATCAGCTACCGAGCCCCAGCTTCCGCAAAGGATCGCCAACGCTCTTATGCGACAAAAGCATATATGCAAAACTAAAAAGTCGTTTGTTTTGGAATAAGTGAGGTCTACATTCTGAAGTTCGCATCTTCCAGAAAACGGCATGAAACCGTTGGCTTGAACCGCTGTCACCGATTTTCCGGCTTGTTTCAACTGCTCCTCCAAAACAACGACCCATGTACCAGTACACCGAATTTGACAAACAGTTCGTGCGCGCCCGCGCCGCACAGCACCGCGACCAGCTGGAGCGCTTTCAGGCCGGCCAGCTGAGCGCCGATGAGTTCAAACCCCTGCGCCTGCAAAACGGCTGGTACGTGCAGCGCTACGCGCCCATGCTGCGGGTGGCCGTGCCTTATGGCGAAATCTCGGCCCCCCAGCTCAAAGTGCTGGCCCAAATTGCTCGCGAGTACGACTCGCCCGACCCCGCCCTGCTGGCCGAGGCCCAGGCCACGCAAGACAAGATCGCTGGCCCTTCATCCAACATGTCACCCAAGCTGACCACCAACTGCGGCCACTTCACCACCCGCCAAAACGTGCAGTTCAACTGGATTCCCCTGGCCAAATCGGCCGATGTCATGGACCTCTTGGCCAGCGTGAACCTGCACGGCATCCAGACCAGCGGCAACTGCATCCGGAACACCACCACCGACGAGCTGGCCGGGGTGGCGGTGGACGAAGTGGTGGATCCACGGCCGTATGCCGAGCTGATCCGGCAGTGGAGTACGCTGCATCCCGAGTTCGCCTTTTTGCCGCGCAAATTCAAGATCGCCATCACCGGTGCGGCCGAAGACCGTGCCGCCATTGGCTGGCACGACGTGGGCCTGCAAATGGTGAAGAACGCAGCGGGCGAGGTGGGCTTCAAGGTGCAAGTGGGCGGTGGCATGGGCCGCACACCCTCGGTGGGCTCGGTCATTCGCGAGTTCCTGCCGTGGAACCAGATCATGAATTACCTTGAAGCCGTGATCCGCGTCTACAACCGCTGGGGCCGCCGCGACAACATCTACAAAGCGCGCATCAAAATTTTGGTGAAAGCCGAAGGCCAGCGTTACTTTGACGAAGTCGAGGCCGAGTACCAGGACATTTTGGTCAAGGACGGTGGCCTGCACACCATCCCCCAAGCCGAATTCGACCGCGTGGCCGCCTGCTTTGCGGCCCCGGCCCGTAACCTGCCCGAAGCCAGCACCGAGTGGGCCGCCAAGGCCGAAGCAGATGTCAGCATCCAAGCGGCCAAGACGCCCGCCTTTGCCCGTTGGATCGCACAAAACGTCAAGCCCCACCAAAACCCCGCTTTGCGTGCGGTGACCCTGTCCTTCAAGCGTCCGGGCCAAGCGCCCGGCGACGCCACCGCCGACCAACTGGACGCTGCTGCCACGCTGGTGTCCAAATACTCCGCTGGCGAAGCGCGCGTCACGCACAGTCAAAATCTTGTGCTGCCTTGGGTGCGTCTGGACCATCTGCATGCGCTTTGGCTTGAAGCCAAGGCGCTCGGCTTGGCACAGCCCAACATTGGCCTGTTGACCGACATGATCGCCTGCCCCGGCGGCGACTACTGCGCTCTGGCCAACGCCCGTTCGCTGCCTTTGGCCGCCGCCATCACCGAGCGTTACCAAGACCTGGACGAGTTGCACGACCTGGGCCACATCGACTTCCACATCAGCGGTTGCATCAACTCATGTGGTCACCACCACTCGGGCCACATTGGCATCTTGGGCGTCGACAAAGATGGCAAGGAGTGGTACCAAGTCACACTGGGTGGCTCGGACGGCAAAGCACTGTCAGGCCCCACCACCCCCGGCAAAGTGGTCGGCCCCTCGTTCTCGTCGTTTGAAGTGCCTGACGTGATCGAAGCAGTTTTGAACACCTACAAAGCCCTGCGTCTGCCCGCCCAAGGCCGCCACGAGTACTTCATTGAAACCCTGCGCCGCGTGGGGCAAGACCCGTTCAAGGCGGCGGCCCATTTGGTTCGCCACCCCGTCGAGGAAACCACCACCTGACCCCCTTGTAGGAGCCCACCCTGTGGGCGATTTTGTGAAACCTTCGCCCACGGGGTGGACTCCTACATAAATACAAAACGACCATGAAAATCATTTCCTCTCACCAACACCAAGTTGTAGAGTCGCCGACGGTCATCACGTTGACCAACGACACCGATCCGCGCACCCTCGATCTGAACGGCATCAAGCGCATCGATTTGCAGTTCCCCAAATTCACCGACGGCCGCGCCTACAGCCAAGCCTTTTTGCTGCGACGCCGTTTGGGCTTTGCGGGCGAGTTGCGCGCCACAGGCGACGTGCTGATCGACCAATTGGTGCAAATGCAGCGCACCGGTTTTGATGTGGCCGTGCTGCGCGAAGGCGTCGACGCCTCGGCGGCGCAACGCCAGTTCGAACGCTTTGCTGGCTTTTACCAAGGCTCGGCTGTCAACACCCAACCCCCGTTTGCGAAAGCCGCCTGAAACATCGCCCACGGGGTGGGCTCCTACAAAAAAACCAACGTCATGACCACCCACTTTCTTTCATCCCGTCATGCTCAGGCCAAAGCCACGGATTTGCACGCCAAAGCCAGCCCGGACTTTGACGCCAAGCTGGCCGAGACCCAGACCCTGCTGCGCCGTGCTGCGGCAGAATTCAGCCCCGTCACCCAAGCCTCCAGCCTGGGCGCCGAAGACGTCGTCATCACCCACCTCATCAATGGGCTACAACTGGACATCCCGGTCTTTGTTCTAGAAACCGGCGCGCTCCACACCGAAACCCTGGCCCTGCTGGAACGCACGCAAGCCCATTCGCGTGCGCCCATCGTGGTTCACCGTCCTGCACACGAATCGGTCATGCAGTTCGTGCGCCAAAACGGCCAGGACGCGATGTACCAAAGCATCGCGCTGCGCAAAGCCTGCTGCGGCGTGCGCAAGATGGCGCCACTGGCACGTGCATTGAAAGATCAACGCGCCTGGATCACCGGCTTGCGCCAAGAACAATCCAGCGCCCGCGCCGAAGTACCCCTCATCGACGACAGTGAAGTGCAGGCCGCGCCCCAGATCACGCCAGTAAGCTCCAGCGCAGGTCTTTGCAAACTCAACCCCCTGGCCCGCTGGACCTGGGGCGATGTGTGGCACTACATCGCCGAGCACAAGGTGGACTACAACCCGCTGCACGACCAGTTCTTTCCGAGCATCGGCTGCGCCCCCTGCACCCGCGCCATCAGCCTGGGCGAAGAATTCCGCGCCGGGCGCTGGTGGTGGGAGGACGAAGCGGCCAAGGAATGTGGGCTGCACGTCAAACCCTGAAAACCGTCGAATCCATCCCTGTAGGAGCCCACCCTGTGGGCGATTCCCCATCCCCAAAACAGCAGCATCGCCCACAGGGGTGGGCTCCTACAAAAAGAAAAGAGAAAACCATGACCGCCACCACACCCACCGAACTGCACACCCTGAGCAATGCGCACTTGGACGCGCTGGAAGAAGAAACCATCTTCATCCTGCGCGAAGTCGCTGCCGCCTTCGAGCGCCCCACC
>CANGZO010000218.1 GCA_947458305.1 Comamonadaceae bacterium | reverse complement strand
CTACATCGGCGGCATCATCAAGCACGCCCGTGCCCTGAACGCGATCACCAACCCTGGCACCAACAGCTACAAGCGTTTGGTTCCTCACTACGAAGCGCCAGTCAAGTTGGCATACTCTGCCAAGAACCGCTCGGCTTCGATCCGCATCCCCAACGTCGCGTCTGACAAGGCCCGCCGTGTTGAGGCCCGCTTCCCCGATCCATTGTGCAACCCCTATCTGGGCTTCGCAGCCTTGTTGATGGCGGGCTTGGACGGTATCGAAAACAAGATCCACCCCGGCGAAGCAGCGACCAAGGATTTGTACCACTTGCCGCCAGAAGAGGACAAGTTGGTCCCCACCGTTTGCTCCAGCTTGGATCAGGCTTTGGACGCCCTCAACGCAGACCGCGCGTTCTTGACCAAGGGCGGCGTGTTCACAGACTCTTGGATCGATGCCTACATTGACCTGAAGATGCAAGAAGTCAACCGCAGCCGCGTGGAAGTGTCGCCGGTTGAGTACGACATGTACTACTCGCTCTGATGGGGAGATGTCTCTTTGCACATCCCGTGCAATAGGCTCAAAGGACGGCTTCGGCCGTCCTTTTTTTCTGGTTCAATGTGGTTTTTGATGGTGGTACTGCCCGTTGGCACCGGAGTCCAATCATGCTCAAGCTTCGACGTCTTCATCTTGTCATCAATATGCGCCAGCTTTTGGCCTTGGGTTTCAGTGTGTCTGGTGCCGTCAGCACGGGTGCGTGGGCTCAAGAGGCGATTTACCGCTGCGGTCACGAATACACCAATGCCCCACGCGATGTTCGCCAATGCGAACGCATGGCTCCTCAGGCCGTGACGGTCATCACCGGAACACGGCCTTCACCCCCCCGCGCAGCTACCCCTGTTTCCAGCGCCTCGGTCACCGAAACGCGCACCAGCCCAGAGACAGCGCGTTCTGCACAGCCACAACAAGCCGAGCGTGACCTGCACGCCCGCACCATCGTGGGTCAGGAATTGGACAAAGCGCGACAGCAACTCACCGTCTTGGTGCAGGAGTACAACGATGGGGAGCCGGTCAAATGGGCCTCTGAGAGCCGTCACCACCAAAGGTACCTGGACCGCGTGTCTGCACTCAAGGCCTCCATTGAGCGCACGCAACGTGACATTGACAGTTTGCAACGTGAGCTTGACCGCCGTCCCGTGGTGGCCAGCACCCGCGCGCCATGAACAAAACCGCCCGCTTTCAGGCCTTTGACTTGTTGGCCACCCCCGTGGCGGTGATGCAAGGCCAAGGGCAGATCCGTTTTGTCAATGCGGCCTTGGAGGACGCTTTGGGCATGTCACGCCGTACTTTGTACGACATGCACCTGCCCGATTTTTTTGTGGATCCCCAGCCGCTCATGGCCGCTTTGGTGGGAGCCCAGTCGAATGAGTTTGCGGCCTTGCGTTATGAGGCCCAGCTGCGGCGTTTGAACCACGAAGACGCTTGGCCCGTGCACGTGATCGTGGCGGCGACAGATGAGCCCGATGAAGTGATCGTGGAGTTGCTGCCCGTGGAGCAGCAAACACGGCAAGAACGCGAGGAACGTCTGCTGGACCAAGCGCAGGCCAACAAAGAGCTGATCCGCAATTTAGCCCATGAGATCAAAAACCCGCTGGGGGGTATTCGGGGGTCTGCCCAGTTGCTGGAGATGGAGCTGGACAACAAGGAGTTGACGGAGTACACCCAGGTGATCATCCACGAGGCCGATCGCCTGCAAACCCTGGTGGACCGCTTGCTGGCGCCGCACCGCAGGCCGCATGTTGTCGGTGATGTGAATATCCACGAAGTGTGCGAGCGTGTGCGTGCCCTGATATTGGCCGAGTTTCCCCGGGGACTGAAGGTGGTGCGCGACTATGACATCTCTATTCCAGAGTTTCGCGGTGACCGTGAACAGCTGATTCAGGCGGTGCTCAACATCGCCCACAACGCGGCGCAGGCCTTGCAAGAGCGCATTGCACAGGGCGATGGGCAGATCACGCTCAAGACCCGAATCGTGCGGCAAGTCACTTTTGGCAAGCAGCGTTACCGCCTGGCATTGGAATTGCATGTGATGGACAACGGGCCTGGTGTTCCAGACTCGATCAAGGACCGCATTTTCTTCCCGTTGATTTCGGGGCGCGAAGGCGGTTCTGGCTTGGGGCTGACGTTGGCGCAAACTTTTGTGCAGCAGCACCACGGCATGATCGAGTGTGACAGCGAGCCCGGCCGGACGGATTTCAAAATTTTGATTCCGTTGCCCTGAAAGCACATGCCTGTGAACACTGAAAGCGTGACGTTGATGAAGCCCATTTGGATCGTAGACGATGACCAATCCATCCGCTTTGTGCTCGAAAAAGCATTGCTGCGCGAAGGATTGCCCACACGCAGCTTCACCAACCCGCGAGAGGTGATGAAAGCCTTGGAGGCCGAAAGTGAAGGGCCTCAGGTGTTGGTCAGTGACATCCGCATGCCGGGCGGTTCGGGCCTGGATTTGCTCACCGCCATCAAGCAGCGCATGCCTGGCTTGCCGGTGATCATCATGACCGCGTTCTCCGATCTGGACAGCGCCGTGTCGGCTTTCTCCAGCGGCGCGTTTGAGTACCTGCCCAAGCCGTTTGATTTGCCCAAGGCGATCGAGCTGATTCGCCGTGCCGTCGGCGAGAGCCAGCGTGAAGACGTGGCCGAAGAAAAGATGGCCGACGCGCCCGAGATGCTGGGCCAAGCGCCCGCCATGCAGGATGTGTTTCGTGGCATCGGCCGTTTGGCGCAAAGCCATGTCACGGTGCTCATCACGGGCGAGTCGGGTTCGGGCAAGGAACTGGTGGCGCATGCGCTGCACAAACACTCGCCACGGGCCAACCAGCCTTTTGTGGCCATCAACACGGCGGCTATTCCCAAAGACTTGCTCGAGAGCGAATTGTTTGGCCACGAGCGCGGTGCGTTCACGGGTGCGCAAGCTTCTCGCCGGGGGCGTTTTGAGCAGGCCGATGGCGGCACTCTGTTTCTGGACGAAATCGGCGACATGCCGTTTGATTTGCAGACGCGCTTGCTGCGCGTCTTGTCGGACGGCAACTTCTACCGCGTGGGCGGGCACAGTGCGGTCAAGGCCAATGTGCGTGTGATCGCCGCCACGCACCAAGATTTGGAGCAGCGCGTCAAAGAAGGGGTGTTTCGCGAAGACTTGTACCACCGTCTCAATGTCATCCGTTTGCGTTTGCCCGCATTGCGTGAGCGGCGCGAAGACGTGCCGGTCTTGGCGCGTTACTTTTTGCAGCGCAGTGCTCAGCAATTGGGCGTGGAGCCCAAACGCATGGACGATGCTGCGCTGGAGCGTCTGAGTCACTTTCAGTTTCCCGGCAATGTGCGTCAGCTGGAAAACATTTGCCACTGGCTGACCGTCATGGCGCCCTCCCAGCTCATTGAAGTCAAGGATTTGCCGCCCGAAGTGCTGGATGCGGGACCTGCGTTGGGGGGAGCCTTGTTGTCTGCTGCTTCCACAGCGCACGATGAACCTGCCTTGGCCGCAGCCTCTGTTGCAGTGGCTGGCTTCGATGCTGCCGCCTTGGGTGGTGCGAGCACAGGTGCCGCAGTGTGGGATACGGGTTTGGAGCAAGAGGCCTTGGCCCTGTTGAATGCCGGACGCACCGATGTCTGGGATACGCTGACGCGCCGTTTTGAGACCAGTTTGATTCAGGCGGCTTTGGCCACCACACGGGGTCGCCGGATTGAAGCCGCCCAAAAACTGGGCATCGGCCGCAACACCATCACCCGCAAAATTCAGGAACTCGGGATCGACGAGG
>CANGZO010000217.1 GCA_947458305.1 Comamonadaceae bacterium | reverse complement strand
TGATTTTTACCACCATGCCCTCGTTTGATACCGTTTGCGAACCCAATATGGTCGAAGTGCGCAACGCCGTTGACACCTCTGCCAAAGAAATCGGCACCCGCTTTGACTTCAAAGGCACGTCGGCCAACATCGAACTCAAGGACAAAGAGATCACGATGTTTGGCGATGCCGAGTTTCAACTCACGCAAGTCGAAGACATCCTGCGCAACAAGCTGACCAAGCGCAACGTGGACGTGCGCTTTCTGGACATCGGCAAGGTCGAAAAAATCGGCGGCGACAAGGTCAAGCAAGTGGTCAAGGTGAAGAATGGCATCGAGACCGAAGATGCCAAAAAGATCACCCGCCTCATCAAGGACAGCAAGATCAAGGTGCAAGCGTCCATTCAGGGTGACGCTGTGCGCGTCACGGGCACCAAGCGCGACGACCTGCAGGCCGCCATGGCGATGCTGCGCAAAGACATGCCTGACTTGCCCTTGTCTTTCGACAACTTCAGGGATTGAGCGCTTGGGGGTCCCCATCTGACGAAGCCCCTGACTCAAAATGACTCAAGCTTTGACGGCTGCCGTCACCACCACCTCGATCAAATAAGTTGGATTGGCCAACGCCGCCTGAACGGTGGCGCGCGGTGGTGCGCTGCCTGCGACCACCCAGGCGTCCCACACCTCGTTCATGGCGGCGATGTCGGTGATGTCTTTGAGGTAAATCTGGGTGCGCAAGATGCGGGTTTTGTCGCTGCCCGCCTCGTCCAATCGGTGCTCGATCTGGCGCAGCACATCGGCCGTTTGGCTGCGGATGTCGGTGGCTTCGCACTCGGGCACCATGCCTGCCAGATACACCACGCCATTGAAAATGGCCGCCTCGCTGTAACGCGCAGCCACATGCAAACGCTGAATCTCTTGGCTCATGTTTTTTTCTTTCCCAGTTGGGACTCGGTGCCCGCCATCAAGCGGTGGATGTTTTCGCGGTGCCGCCAGACCAACAAAATAGCCATGGCGGCCAGGCTCAAGACCTCGGGCGCAGACGCTTGCCAAGCCACCCCATGGCCGAACAGGTAAAAAGCAGGTGCAAACACCGCCGCCACCATCGAGGCCAGAGACACGTAGCGCGAGAAGAACAACACAATGGCAAAGCTGAACAGCACCGCCAGCGCCAAGCTGCCGTTGACGCCCACCACCACGCCCACCGCCGTGGCCACACCCTTGCCACCGGCAAAGCCAAAAAATACGGGGTACAGGTGCCCCAGAAAAGCCGCTAGACCTGCCAAAGCTGCCAAACCAGCGCCAGCACCGTGTTCGGGGCCATAGGTCAGCACCAGCGCCACCGGCAACCACCCTTTGAATGCGTCCAACAACAAAGTCAGGATGGCCGCTTTTTTGCTGCCCGAGCGCAGCACATTGGTGGCACCCGGATTTTTGCTGCCATAGCTGCGCGGGTCGTTCAGGCCCATCAAACGGCTCACGATCACCGCAAAACTGAGCGAGCCCAACAAATAACTGGCCAGCACCACGGCCACTGGAATCAACGCATCCATCCACATCTCCCTGATTGTTGTTCGGCCGTCATTCTGCCAGCGCACAGTTCACGGGCTTGGCCCCCAGCAGCTGCACGCACACCTGCGGGTCGAGGCCCACCAGATAACCGCGCCTGCCGCCGTTGATGCAGATGCGCGGCAAGGCCAGGATGGTTTCCTCGATGAAAACCGGCATGGCCCGGCGCGTGGCAAAAGGCGAGGTACCCCCCACCAAATAACCACTGTGCCGGTTGGCCACCTCGGGCACGCAGGGCTCGACCGATTTCAAGCCGATCTGGCGGGCCAGGTTTTTGGTGGACACCTTGCGGTTGCCGTGCATCAGCACCACCAGGGGTTTGGCGTCCTGGTCTTGCATGATCAGGGTTTTGACCACGGCAAATGGGTCGATGCCCAGGACCTGCGCACTGTGCTGAGCGCCGCCATGCTCCAGGTATTCGTAGGGGTGCTCGGTGAAACTCACCCCCTGCTGGCGCAACAGCGCCGTGGCCGGGGTTTCGCTGACTTTGTCTTTTTTGGCCATGGACCGGAATCACAGAGCCGGGTCGCGCATTTCCCAACGGATGGCGTCAATGGCCTTGAGCACATCGGGACTCAACTCGGTCGACCAGGCCGCCAGGTCTTCGTTCAGTTGGGCCACCGAGGTCACGCCGATGATGGTGCTGGCCACACTCCAGCGGTGGTAGCAAAAGGCCAGCGCCATCTGCGTGGGCGTCATGCCGTTGTCACGGGCCAATTGGTTGTAGCGGCGGGCGGCAACAAGTGCTTCAGGGCGGCCCCAGCGCTGCTTGCGCATCGAGTCGTAGCGGGCAATGCGGCCACCATCGGGCACCAGCGGGCCGGTCAAATCTTCTTGGTCGTATTTGCCAGTCAGCAGGCCAAAACCCAGCGGCGAATAAGCCAACATGGACACGTTCAAGCGGTAGCAAGTCTCGTCCAAACCATTGTCATAAGTACGGCTGACCAGGCAATACGGGTTTTGCACCGTGGCCACACGCGGCAGGCCATGCTGCTCGGCTAGGCGCACGAACTCGTGCACGCCATAAGGCGTTTCGTTGGACAGTCCGATGTGGCGCACCTTGCCTGCTTTTACCAATTTGGACAGGGCTTCGAGCTGCTCATGGATCGAGGTGACCGACTTGTCCTTGGCGGGGTCAAAATAGGTCATGCCAAACACAGGCACGTGGCGCTCTGGCCAATGGATCTGGTACAGATCGATCACATCGGTTTGCAAGCGGCGCAAACTGGCATCGCAAGAATTCAGGATGTCTTGCCCTGTCATGCCAGAGCCCTCACGAATCCAGGGCATGCCTCGCGAAGGCCCCGCCACCTTGGTGGCCAGCACAAACTTTTGCCGAACACCGGGATTTTTGGCGAACCAATTGCCGATGTAGGTTTCGGTGAAACCGCAAGTGGCTGCGGTGGCGGGCACGGCATACATCTCGGCGGTGTCGATGAAGTTGATGCCGGCATCCAGCGAGCGGTCCAAGATGGCGTGTGAATCCGCTTCATTGACTTGCTCACCAAAGGTCATGGTGCCCAAGCAGATGGGGGTGACTTGCAAATCGGATTGTCCGAGTTGAACGGTTTTCATGGTTTTTCCTGTTGGGTTTTCATCTCAGCTGCTGCGCCCAATCACAAGCTCAGGGCGAATGGCAAGATTTTGTCACGCGTCATGTCTTTGCAGCGATTCCGGCTGTCGCGCGTGCTTCTTCCAGCAAGCGCAACACCCGCCGCTGCACTTTGCCGGTGGTGGTCATGGGCAGTTGGTCGATGAACTCGATCTCTTTGGGGTATTCGTAAGGGGCCAGCAGCCCTTTCACATGGGCCTGCAGCTCGCGGCGCACCGCGTCGTCAAAGCTGGCCTGACCCGGCCCGGTGGGCCTGCGGGCCAGCCAATCGGGCGACAGCACCACATAGGCCTTGACCACGGCGCCCCGGTCGGCATCGGGTTTGGGCACCACGGCGGCGTTCTGCACGGCTGGGTGTTTGACCAGACAGTTCTCGATCTCGCCCGGCCCGATGCGGTAACCGGCCGCCTTGAACATGTCGTCGGTTCGGCCTTGGTACCAAAGGTAGCCGTCCTCGTCCGCCACCGCCATGTCGCCCGTGCGGCACCAGTTGCCCGTGTATTTGGCCTTTGTGGCCTTGTCGTTGTTCCAGTAGCCCAAGAAGAACACCGGATCGGGCTGGCCGTGCACATCCAAACGGTTGACCGCCACTTCGCCCGGCGTGCCGGGTGGGCACAGCTGGCCGGTCTCGTCGATGATGGCGACCTGGTGGCCCGGGTAGCCCTTGCCCATGCT
>CANGZO010000216.1 GCA_947458305.1 Comamonadaceae bacterium | reverse complement strand
TCTGGTTGAGCAGAATGATGCCGACGTTCGGCCTAAAGCCTTCACGGTCAAGCATAATCAACCTCAAATTTTTAAATTGTGTCCATTATGCACGCCGCACCGGCGCTTGCTCTTGGATGTTTCCCTGATCCCCCTGCTGAGTAGCCCGCTGCGATGAAAGCCTCCCAGTTCCTCATTTCCACCCTCAAAGAAGCCCCAGCTGACGCTGAAGTGGTCAGCCACAAGCTGATGACCCGCGCCGGCATGATCAAGAAGCTGGGCGCAGGCATCTACAACTACATGCCCATGGGCCTGCGCGTGATCCGCAAGGTTGAGGCCATCGTGCGCGAAGAGATGAACCGTGCAGGTGCCATCGAAATGACCATGCCCGTGGTGCAACCCGCCGAGCTGTGGCAAGAGACAGGCCGCTTTGACAAGATGGGCCCAGAACTCTTGCGCATCAAGGACCGTCACGGCCGCGACTTCGTGATCCAGCCCACCAGCGAAGAAGTCGTGACCGACGTGGTGCGCCAGGAAGTGCGCAGCTACAAACAGTTGCCCAAAAATTTCTACCAGATCCAGACCAAGTTCCGCGACGAGCGCCGCCCGCGTTTTGGCCTGATGCGCGGTCGCGAGTTCACCATGAAAGACGCCTACAGCTTTGACCGTGACGTGGCCAGCGCCAAGGCCAGCTACCAGGTCATGGCCGGGGCTTACCGCAAGATCTTTGACCGCTTTGGCCTGACCTACCGCGCTGTGGCCGCCGACAGCGGCGCCATCGGTGGCGACCTGAGCGAAGAGTTCCAGGTGATTGCCGCCACCGGCGAAGACGCCATCGTTTATTGCCCGACCAGCAACTACGCCGCCAACATCGAAAAAGCCGAGGCCCTGGCCCCCAGCCAGCCCCGCGGCGCGGCCACGAAAGCCCTGACGAAAACCGCCACGCCCGGCAAGAGCACTTGCGAAGACGTGGCCGCTTTGTTGAACGTGCCCCTGTCCACCACTGTCAAGTCGCTGGTGCTGGCCACCGACACCCTGAACGAGCAGGGCGAGATCGTCAAATCCCAAGTCTGGCTCTTGTTGCTGCGCGGCGACCACGACATGAACGAAGTCAAGGTCGGCAAGCTGCCCGGCATGGAAGGCGGCTTCCGCTTTGCCACCCTGGCCGAGATCGAAGACCACTTTGGTTGCAAGCCCGGTTACCTCGGCGCTCTGAATTTAAAGAAGCCCGTGCACCTGGTGGCCGACCGCGACGTGGCCGTGATGACCGACTGGATTTGCGGTGCCAATGAAGAAGACTTCCACATCACCGGTGTCAACTGGGGCCGTGACCTGCCCGAGCCCACCTTGGTGGCCGATATCCGCAACGTGGTCGCGGGCGACCAGTCGCCCGACGGCCAGGGCGAGCTGGCCATTGAGCGCGGCATCGAAGTGGGCCATGTGTTCTATCTGGGCACCAAGTATTCCAAGGCCATGAACGCCACTTTCCTGGACGAAACCGGCAAGCCGCAGTTTCTGGAAATGGGCTGCTATGGCATCGGCATCACCCGCTTGCCTGCCGCCGCCATCGAGCAAAACCATGACGAGCGCGGCATCATCTGGCCCGACGCGATTGCACCCTTCACCGTGGTGGTTTGCCCGATCGGCATGGACCGCAGCGAAGCCGTCAAGCTTGAAGCCGAGCGCATCTACGCCGCCTTGTTGGCCGATGGCGTGGACGTGATCCTGGACGACCGGGGCGAGCGCCCCGGTGCCATGTTCGCCGACTGGGAGCTGATCGGCGTGCCGCACCGCGTCACCATTGGCGACAAGGGCCTCAAAGAC
The DNA here is from genome assembly GCA_947458305.1 of Comamonadaceae bacterium. GTDB lineage: Bacteria > Pseudomonadota > Gammaproteobacteria > Burkholderiales > Burkholderiaceae_C > Limnohabitans_A. Next base: position 2,040 of record CANGZO010000216.1, on the reverse strand, counting down.
GGTCTGGTCGAGTACCAGCACCGCCGCGACGCCGAGTCCAGCAAAGTGGCTGTGACCGACATTCTGGGTCACCTCAAGGGGCGTTTGGCCCCCTGAGCCGCACGTCCCGGTCCATGACGCGCCCGGTCTTGCCCAGCCGCCGGGCTTGTTTGCTCAGTTTGTTTGGGACTTTGCTGCCCGTCGGGCTGGTCCATGCCGGAAGGCAAATTGAAGAGCCTCTGTCGCACGCCGTGCGTTCGGCCCTGAGCGCGGCCGTGGCAGCGTCTGCTCCCCCTGAACCCCTGTTGCCCACTGCCGCAGAACAGCAGGCCTATGCGCAATGGCAATTGGCCAGCAGCCAGCGTCTGACGCGTTACAAAAAACACCCCACCGAGCGGCAAGAGTTCTTGCAAACCCTCTGGTACGAAGCACGCCGCGCAGGCCTGCCCCTGTCACTGGTGCTGGGCGTGGTGCAGGTCGAAAGCGCGTTTCGCAAATACGCCATTTCCAGCGCCGGGGCTCGCGGCTACATGCAGGTCATGCCCTTTTGGGCCCGCCTGATCGGCGACGGTGACGACAGCCGCCTGTTCCACATGCAGACCAACCTGCGCTTTGGCTGCGTGATCTTGCGCCACTACCTGGACCGAGAACGGGGCGACATTTTCATGGCGCTGGGCCGTTATAACGGCAGCCGAGGGCAAAGCGCCTATCCGCAGGCTGTTCAAGTGGCGCAGAGTGGGTGGTTGCAAGCGGTGGATTGAGCCGGGACTGAGATCAAAAAAGCCACCCAATGGGGTGGCTATTCGGTGTGGCAGGGCAGCAGCCCTTGGTCGATCAGGCCTGGCCGTTGATGACCTGTTGCAGCTCGCCCGATTCGTACATTTCCATCATGATGTCCGAGCCGCCGATGAACTCGCCCTTGACGTAGAGCTGAGGGATGGTGGGCCAGTTGCTGTATTCCTTGATGCCTTGACGGATTTCGGCATCGTCCAACACGTTCACGGTCTTCACGGTCTTGGGGTCCACGCCGACGGCTTTGAGGATCTGGATGGCACGGCCTGAAAAGCCGCACATGGGGAAGCTGGCGCTGCCCTTCATGAAGAGGGTGATCTCGTTGCCTTTGACGAGTTCGTCGATGCGTTGCTGGGTGTCGCTCATGGTGTTGCTCCAAATGGGGTCGATGTCGTGTGGGATGGATTATCCCTCTGATTGAAAACCTGCACTGCTCGTAGGGGTCGCCTTCGTGCAGGTGACCCCAGCCTGTAGCTGATCGAGATTTCAGCCTAGGCCCGAGCTGGGCCTAAGGGCCGGCAGCGTGCTCAGTCGGCGTACACGCCTGCTGAGCGGATCACAGGACCCCATTTGTTGATTTCAGACTGCAGCCAGTTGCGCAGACCTTCGGGCGACTGTTTGGACTCTGGCACGATCTCGGCCCCCAAATCAGCCATGCGAGCTGAAAACGCAGGGTCTTTCAGGCTGGCGCGGATGGCCGAACCCACCTTGTCGATCACAGCGGCGGGCGTGCCTTTGGGGGCGTACACGCCGTGCCACACGATGACCTCAAAATCCTTCAGGCCGGCTTCGTTGAGCGTGGGTGATTCGGGCAGGGCACGAATACGCTGCTTGGTGGTCACACCGTACATCCGCACCGTGCCGGCCTTGATGTGCTGCGTGGTCTGTGTCGTCTGGTCACACAGCAGGTCGACTTGGCCGCCCAGCAAGGCATTCATCGCAGGCGCGGTGCCAGAAAACGGCACCGTGGTCAGATCCACCCCTAGGGCCTGCTGAAACAGCATGCCGCACAAATGGGAAACAGCTCCTAGCCCAGCATTGGCCAGGTTGATGCTTTTGGCGTTGGCTCTGACGTAGGCGCTGAGCTCTTGCATGTTCTTGGCTGGCAGGTCTTTGCGGCCCAACATCGTCATGGGGACATCCACCACCTGGCTGACGTACTCGAAGTCGGTCATGGGGTTGTAGGCCAATTTGCGGTAAAGCGCAGGCGCGGTCGACATGCCGTTGTGGTGGATCAGGAAGGTGTAACCGTCGGGGGTGGCTTTGGCC
>CANGZO010000215.1 GCA_947458305.1 Comamonadaceae bacterium | reverse complement strand
CAGCGTGATGAGGGCCTCCTGTGCCTTGCGCAGCAAGGTGCGCTCGCCAGATAAAAAAAGGTTTTTGGCCAATTGTTGGGTGATGGTCGAGCCGCCAACGATCTTCACGGTGACGGGCTTTTCGGGTTGTCGCTGGGCGCGTTTTTCGGCTTGGGCTTTGGCCTTGGCGTTTTTCTCCCAAGCGCTTTCCAGCGATTGCCACCAAATGCCTTGGTGTTGGGTGAATGCCGTATCTTCTGAGGCCAGCACGGCACGCTGCATTTTGGTGCTGATGGCGCTCAAGCTCACCCACTCTTGCCGCCAGGGCAGTTGGCCATCTCGCATGACGATTTGCCAAGCCTGGGAACGTTGAAAAGCCGTGGATTCGGGCATGACCCATTGCATGCTCAACACGCGCAGCACAAAAAAGAGCTGCAGGCCCGCAAAGGCCAAGAGCAAGAGCAACAACCACCGTCCGAATGCGCGCATGGCTCAGGCTCTTTCGCTGGGCTTAGGCAGGCAAATCCTGCGGACTGTCGCTCAAATCCACCGCGATGGTCACAGGGCCAGCGGGCAAATTGTCTTCGTCTTCGGCTTCATCGCTCTCAGCTGCAAGCCCGTCCAAGGCAACATCTGCGTCCAAATGGGCCAACACCGTGCCTCGCACATCCAGCGCCATCAGGTCCACCTCGGCCAGCTTGACCCGCACCCGTGCGCCTCTGGGCAAAGATTGAGCGCCCATGACGCTGAACATCAACGGCAAGGTGTCGGCACGCACCAGCCAGGAGCCGCCACCCATTTCCTTGACCAAGCTGGCATCCAGCTCTTCGATGCCATGCTGCTGCACATGGCGCAGCGTCCAGTACCGCTCCATGCTCGACTGCACGCTGTTGTAGGCGCTGTAGGCGGCATCGAAGCCGCTGATGATGGAAAACAACTCGGCGTCTTTGGGCTTGAAGGGCGCGGCCAGTGCAGCGGTGGCGCCATGCTTGGCGCAAGCGATGATTTGCCACTGGTTGACCAAGTCGGTGTAGCGGCGCAGCGGCGAGGTGCTCCACGCATAACTGGGCACGCCAATGCCAGCATGCGGCAGCGCCTTGGTGCCCATGCGCACCTTGACGCCAGGCGCCAGACTGGCCTGGCTGCGGTAAATGCCGGGCACACCCAGCTGGGCCATCCACTGGCCCCAGGTGCTGTTGGCCAAAATCATGGCCTCGGCCACCATCAAGTCGAGTGGCGCGCCGCGCTTGCGGGTGCCGATCAAAACCATCTCGTTGCCCGTCGGCGGCAAGTCATTGCTCTCGCGCTCGAGCTTGAAGCTGTAGTCCGGGCGGTTGAAGTTTTCGGGTTTGCCGCGCACCACTTCGCGCCGCGCCTTCAGGGTTTGCGCCAGACGCCAGTAAAACGCCAGGGTGTCGCGGCTCACGGGCACATCGGCGTGGTCGCTCTGGTCTTCGCCCTCCAGCCATTCGCGGGTGATGCGGTCATCCAGCTGGTCATGGCGCAGGTTGACCAAAATCGGCACGCGCTCCAGGCGTGTCTGGGCGCTTTGCACCTCCAGTGTGTCTTCGCTGAAGGTGACGTACAGCGACACCGCTGGGCAGTCGCGCCCCTCGATCAGGGTGTAGGCCTGCACCACGCTGTCGGGCAGCATGGTGATTTTGTAGCCGGGCATGTAGACGGTGGACAGTCGGGCACGGCCCAGCTGATCGATGGCGCTGCCAGGGCTCAGGGCCAGGCCGGGTGCGGCGATGTGGATGCCCACGGTGACCGTGCCCGTGCCCAGACCTTGCAGCGACAGCGCGTCGTCGATCTCGGTGGTGTGCGAGTCGTCAATCGAAAAGGCCTGCACAGGGGCCAGCGGCAAGTCGTCGGTGATGGCCGGTGCTTGCAAGGGGGGAAAGCCCGTGCCCTTGGGAAAGAGGTCAAACAAGAAACGCTGCCAATGGAAATCCCAAGCCGAGGCGATGGCCCCCGCTTTTTGCAGCAGGTCCAAAGGCGCGGTCTGGCTGCCTTTGCTGGCCTCGACCACGGCCTTGTATTCGGGCGTGTTCTTGTCGGGGCGAAACAGGATCTTGTAAAGCTGGTCGCGGATGGGCTCGGGGCAAGTGCCCGCCACCAGATCAGCCGACCAGGCCTCGATCTGGGCTTGGACCTGCTTTTTCTTTTCGATGGCCAGCAAGGCCTGCTGCACGATTTCGGCCGGGGCTTTGCGAAAGCGCCCCTTGGCACCGCCCCGGCGGAAGTAATGCGGGGCTTCGTGCAAGCGCAGCAAGGCCGCCACCTGCTCGGTGGTGCTGGCGTTGGCGCTGAAATAGTCTTTGGCCAGGTCACCAAAGCCGAACTCTTCGTCCGGGGCACACTCGTAGGCCAGTTCCAACTCGATGCTTTGGCTCAAGGCGGCGGCATCACTCAGCAAAGCGGCGGGGGCCGGTTTGTCGAACTTCAGCATCATGTGGGCCGATTTGACCTTGACCCGTTTGCCGGAGTCGAGTTCGACCTGCGCAGAGGCCTCGGCTTCGGACATGATCCGACCGGCCATGAATTTGCCGGCATCTTCAAATAATACGTACATGCAGGGATTTTCCCACGCCACCCGACCATTCGGCCCGCCAGGCTTCAAGCCAGCTGCAGAAATTCAAGGATTTGCGGCAAGTGGTCTTCAAAATCGCTCAGGGCGTGGTCACTGCCCTCGATCAGGCGCACTTGCCCGGCCTGGTGGCGTGCCAGCATTTCGCGCCAGTCCAGCACCTCGTCGCCCTTGGCAATGATGGCCAGCGTAGCGGGCCGGGTTGGTGAGGGCTGACTTTCGAGCACTTTGAGCTCTTGCACATAAGCCGGCTCGAAGAAGATGCTTTGCGCCGGGTCTTGCCAAACCGGGTGCTCGCCAATGTAACGCGCCAGATCGCGCGAGGGGTGCACCGCCGGGTTGATCAGCACCGCGGCAATGGCCAGGTGCGCCGAGAGCCATGCGGCGTAAAAGCCGCCGAGCGAAGACCCCATGACCGCCATCTGCCCACGCGGCCAGGTGGCAGTGCCCTCCAACAACAGGTCCATCGCTTGGGCGGGCGAAGCGGGCAACTGCGGGCACCACCAGGTCACACCGGGGTGGCTGGCCTGCACCCGCTTGGCCATGGTTTGGGCCTTGGCCGACTGCGGCGACGACCTGAAACCGTGCAAGTAGAGCAAATGGGTGGTGCGCAAGGGGCTTCAGATTTCGATTTTGGAGCCCAGCTCGACCACCGCATTCGTGGGCAAGTTCAAAAACGCCGCCGCACCACTGGCGTTGTGGTGCATTTGGGCAAACAGCTTTTCACGCCAAGTGGCCATGCCGCCGCCGATGGTCGGAATCACGATGTCGCGCGACAAGAAATAACTGGTCATCATCGGGTCCAACCAGTCACCGTTGTCACCGATGTTGGCCAATGCCGACGGCAGATCCGGGTTGTCCTTGAAGCCATAGTTGACGATGACTTGCCAGCAATCACTGCCAAGGTCGGTGACTTCCAGACGTTGTGCCAAGGGCATGCGGGGGATTTCAAGGTTTTGCACCGTCACAAACAGGTTGCGTTGGTGCAAGACTTTGTTGTGCTTGAGGTTGTGGAGCAAGGCATTGGGCACCGTGCCCACCTCTGCGGTCAAGAACACAGCAGTGCCCGTCACACGGGTTGGAGGTGCCACGAACACAGCCTCCAGAAAGTCTGTCAGCTTCAGGGCATCGGAGCGCAAAGAGGCGTTGAGCAATCGGCGCCCATCGTGCCAAGTCAACATGAAAGTGAAAATCACGGCCCCCAGCAACAATGGGAACCAGCCGCCGTCCAACAACTTGAGCATGTTCGAGGCCCAAAAGGCCAGATCAACCAGCAAGAAAAAACCGGTG
>CANGZO010000214.1 GCA_947458305.1 Comamonadaceae bacterium | reverse complement strand
GCCCAAAGTCATGGGCGATGACGGCCAGTTCCACGCCACCGATGAGGCGGTGGACTTGTCCGGAACGCCCATCGAGGCTTGGGTGGCCTTGCTGTTTTTTTGGGCCTTGGGCCTGACGGTTTTTTACCAATTCTTTACCCGCTATGTGCTCAACGATTCGGCCTCTTGGACCGAAGAGATCGCCCGGTATTTGTTGATTGCCACGGTGTTCACCGGCGCGGCCATTGGTGTGGCCAAAAACAACCACATCCAGGTTGATTTCTTCTTTCGCTTCATGCCCGCTCGGCTGTCTTATGCCGTGGCCTTGTTGGTGGATGTGATGCGCATCGGATTTTTTGGCGCCGCCACCTTTTTGACGGGCCAGATGATGCAAAAACTGGGTAGCTACAAGATGACGATCATCGACTTGCCCATGAACTGGGTTTACGGCGTGGTGATGGCCGGTTTTGCCGCCATGTGCCTGCGATCCATCTGGGTCATGCGCATCCACCTGCAGCGCGGCTACACCGTGCTGGAACGCCCCGAATCCGAAATGACGGACCGCTGAACAGCTCACCGAACGACAGAAAGCCCCTGCCATGTTGAAAATCATTTTCCTGCTGCTGATGAGTGGCGGCATTCCGGTGGCCATTGCCATGGCGGGAGCCTCGCTCATTTACCTGTTTTTCGCTCAAAGCTCGCCGCCGTTTGTGGTGATTCACCGCATGGTCTCGGGCATCGACAGCTTTCCGCTGCTGGCTGTGCCTTTCTTCATCTTGGCGGGCAACTTGATGAACAACGCCGGCATCACCAACCGCATTTACAACTATGCGCTGGCCTTGGTGGGCTGGCTCAAGGGCGGTTTGGGTCACGTCAACGTGGTGGGGTCGGTCGTGTTTGCGGGCATGAGCGGCACAGCCATTGCCGATGCTGCAGGCCTGGGCACCATCGAAGTCAAGGCCATGAAAGACCATGGCTACAGCACCGAATTTGCGGTGGGTGTCACAGCTGCTTCGGCCACACTGGGGCCCATCATTCCGCCCAGTTTGCCGTTTGTGATCTACGGCATGATGGCCAACGTCTCGGTGGGTGCCTTGTTCCTTGCGGGCATCTTGCCCGGCATTTTGATGGCGCTGCTGATGATGCTGACGGTGGCTTACTTTGCGCACAAGAATGGGTGGGGCGCTGACATCAAATTCGAGTGGCCCCGGGTCATCAAGGCCTTGACCGAAACCGCCGTGGTCGTGGGCTGGCCTCTGGCCATTTGGTGGACCGTCAAAACCTTTGAAACACCGCCCCAAATGACGGTGTTTATCGCTTTGGCCATTTTGTTTTTGGCCGACAAACTGTTCAAGTTCCAAGCCGTCTTGCCCATCATGACCCCCATCATCCTGATCGGCGGCATGACCACCGGCGTGTTCACGCCCACCGAAGGTGCGATTGCCGCCTGTGTGTGGGCCTTGATTTTGGGCTTCTTCTGGTACCGCACCCTGAACCTGAAAATGTTTGTCAAAGTCTGCCTGGACACGGTCGAGACCACAGCCACCGTGCTGTTCATCGTGGCCGCAGCCAGCATTTTTGGCTGGATGCTCACCGCCACGGGTGTAACCACCGCCATCTCTGCATGGGTGCTGGGTTTCACGCAAGAGCCTTGGGTCTTCTTGCTGCTGGCCAATGCCTTGATGCTGTTTGTGGGCTGCTTCCTGGAGCCCACAGCTGCCATCACCATCCTGGTGCCTATTCTTGTGCCGATTTGCCAACAACTGGGCATTGACTTGGTGCACTTCGGTCTGGTCATGGTGCTGAACCTGATGATCGGTTTGCTGCACCCGCCCATGGGCATGGTCTTGTTTGTGTTGGCGCGGGTGGCCAAACTGAGTGTGGAGCGCACCACCATGGCCATCTTGCCTTGGCTGTTCCCCTTGTTGGGCAGCCTGGCCGTGATCACCTATTTCCCCAACCTGGTGCTGTGGTTGCCCAAACAATTTTATTGAGACCTTGCCATGAGTTCATTCATTCGACTTCACCCCGCCGACGATGTCGTCATCGCTCGCGCCCAACTGATGAGCGGCAGCACCGTGGACGGCGTGGCCGTGCGCGGCCTGATTCCCCCGGGCCACAAAATCGCCACGCGCGCCATCGCGGTGGGTGAGCCGGTGCGCCGCTACAACCAGATCATTGGCTTTGCGCACCAGCCCATCGCGCCCGGCGAGCATGTGCACACGCACAACCTGAACATGGGCGCCGAAAAAGGCAATTTCGAACGCGACTACGCCATCGGGCAAGACGTCAAACCCGATCCGGTGCGCAAGCAAGCGACCTTCATGGGCTACAAGCGCAGCGACGGCCGCGTGGCCACGCGCAACTACATCGGCGTGTTGTCCAGCGTCAATTGTTCGGCCACCGCCGCACGCGCCATTGCCGACCATTTTTCAAAGCGGAACAACCCGCAAGCACTGGCCAACTTTCCGAACGTGGACGGCGTGGTGGCGCTCACCCACGGCACCGGCTGCGGCATGGACACCGAGGGCTTGGGCATCCAGTTGCTCGAACGCACGCTGGCCGGCTATGCCACCCACGCCAACTTCTGGGGCGTGGTGGTGGTGGGCCTGGGCTGCGAGGCCAACCAGCTCAACACCTGGCTGGCGCACAGCAGCTTGCGCGAGGGCGACACGCTCAAGGTCTTCAACATCCAAGACACGGGCGGCACGCGCTTGACGGTGGAAAAAGGCATTGCCTTGATCCAAGAGATGCTGCCACGTGCCAACGCCATCAGCCGCGAGCCTTGCAGCGCCGAGCACATCACGGTGGGCTTGCAATGCGGGGGCTCGGACGGTTATTCGGGCATCAGCGCCAACCCGGCGCTGGGTGCGGCGGTGGACTTGCTGGTGCAGCACGGCGGCACCGCCATCTTGAGCGAGACGCCTGAGATTTATGGGGCCGAGCACTTGCTCACGCGCCGCGCAGTGAAGCCTGAGGTGGCGCACAAACTGATCGAGCGCATCCGCTGGTGGGAAAACTACACCGCGATCAACGGCGGCGAGATGAACAACAACCCCTCGCCCGGCAACAAGGCGGGCGGCCTGACCACCATCCTGGAAAAGTCACTGGGCGCGGTGGCCAAAGGCGGCACCAGCAACCTGCAAGCAGTGTACGAATACGCCGAGCCGGTCACCGCCAAAGGCTTTGTTTACATGGACACCCCCGGCTACGACCCCGTCAGCGCCACGGGCCAGGTGGCGGGTGGGGCCAACCTGATTTGCTTCACCACCGGGCGCGGCAGCGCTTATGGCTGCGCACCCTCGCCCAGCCTCAAGTTCTCGACCAACACGGCCTTGTGGAAAAAGCAGGAAGAAGACATGGACCTGAACTGCGGCGAGATCGTCGACGGCGGGGTGAGCATCGCCGAGATGGGTCAACGCATTTTTGAAATGATCCTGGCCGCTGCATCGGGCGAGCCCACCAAGAGCGAGCGCCACGGCTACGGCCAAAACGAATTCGTGCCATGGCAAGTCGGCGCGGTGATGTGAGCCCATTGGCCCGCCCTTTGGCCCACCCCACATCGCGCACGGGGTGCGCTCCTACAAAGAGCCACATCCTCCATGTAGGAGCCCACCCCGTGGGCGATGGGGCGTGGAACACGCCCCAAAAACGATCGCGCACGGGGTGCGCTCCTACAACCTCTTCGCCTTGAAAGGCCCCTCATGAGCCAACTCATCCAAGCCACCGATCTGCGCCAGCACATCACCCGCATCATCGCCATGACCGGCAGCGCCCCTGCCGAGGCTGCGCAAGTGGCCGACAACCTGGTCATGGCCAACTTGAGCGGGCACGATTCGCACGGCGTGGGCATGGTGCCGCGTTATGTGGACGCGGTGCTCGAAGGCGG
>CANGZO010000213.1 GCA_947458305.1 Comamonadaceae bacterium | reverse complement strand
CGTGCCGCCAGGTAGCCGCACAAAACCAGCGCAAAAAACGGAAAAGTGACGCGGAAAATTTCAAGCATGCCCCGATTGTCGGGGCAAATCACAGGGCTCCCGAGGCAGGCCCAGTCGCTCAACCGACACCCCGTTGTGGATGAACATCCAGGCTCTCCAGCAGACAGGCTGCGTGACGGCTTGAGAGCGCCGCAGAAAAGAAAAAAGGCGCACCCTTGGGGCCCAACTCACACCTCACCCCAGCTGTCTGGCCGCCCTCAATCCGGACAGGTAGGCGCCATGCACCGTGCCCCAATGGTCCGGGTGCGTGGCTTCGCCAGCAAAGGCCAACTTGTGGTGAATGCTCTGAGCCAGCGCTTGTCTCGTATCGGATTGGACCCCCAAGGCGTTGAATGAATACGAGCCCAAGCTGAATGGGTCTTGCTGCCATCGTGTGATCAGATGCCCAACAGGCATGGGAATGCCGTTGCCATAGATGCTGCGCAGCCGCGCCATCGCTGCATCGACGACAGCCGCATCGCTCAAGGCCTCCAGCTCGAGTGCGGTGTCTCCGGCATTCAAGCCCATCAGAATGTTCTGATGGATCGGCCGCTTGTAGTTGACCCACTGTGTCCAGTCCTGGCGCTTGGCACCAGGCGCGCAGATCGACTCGATCCAGTCGGTTGGGCTTTGGGCCGTCCAAAAATCGATTTTGAATTGAAGGTACAACTTGTTGAGCAAGCCCATGCGCAGGGCTTGGATGGCTTGGGTTTGGGCAGCCGGCAAACCCGGTGTGAACACGATGTGTCCAGCTTTCAATACACCCAGCGCAACGGTGACCACCACCACGTCTGCATTGTGGTTGCCTTTGTCTGTGCCCACCACCACGCCTGCGCCCGAGTAGTCGATGGTTCGCACCCGTTCTCCGATCAGGATATTCAAGCCCTGGGCCAGGTGTTGTGCAATGGGATGGAAGCCCTGCAAGAACACCCAATCCTCACCACCGAACGCCTTGGTGTTGTCCCACCAGTGGGCCGACATGTGGCCAATCACCGTGTTCCTGCGGGTGCTGTTGCCGCCGAACTCTGCTTCTTGATGGGCATTCATCAGGTGACGCAGCAATTGCTGGTCTTCGGGCCCCAAGGCCTGCACGTCCGAGCGCCTCCAAACAGCGGCATACAGACTTTGGTCACGATCAGCATCTTGGGCCTGCCGAATCCATTTCTGCAAGGACCTGTCCAACGCTTGCATACGGCCTTGCCGTTGCGACCGAATAGGCCCCACAACGCCAGCCACATGATCAAACAGGGTGGTGCTCTCATCAGTTGTGGCGGCCATCTGCGCCCCGATGCTGTGGGCCAACGCGGTGATGGGGTTGCCATTGACACCATGGATCCATGACGCCCCCAGATCCAAGGGCACGCCCAAAGCATGGTCCGTTTTGAGGCGCCCGCCAATTCGGTTTTGCGCTTCCAACACGGTCACCCCATGCCCTTGATCGACCAGTGCACGAGCTGCCGCCAGACCCGCAATGCCGGCACCCACCACGAGCACGCGTTTGGACCGGGCACCCGCAGCGGTCGAGGCTGGACCGTGGCCAGCGGCGTGCACGCCCAAGCTCGCCCCACCCAGACCCGCACAAGTCCACTTTAAAAGTTCTCTTCTTTCAACCATGGTCGATATTTTATTTTTATTTTTTAATTCAAATCTCCCTCCCACGTCACCGCACCTGATGACCAACTGAAGTTACAAATGGAATGGCACCGTATGTGCATGGCCACAAGCACTTGGGCCGTCAAGTTCCGCACCCGGCATTGGCAAACCGCTATCATGGCCCGCTTTGCAACGCCCGCTCGGTTTCCACACGCCTCCCCCATGTCAGCCGGACTCAACAACGCCCAACTCGAGGCCGTGAACTATGTCTCTGGCCCCTGCCTGGTGCTGGCTGGGGCGGGTTCGGGCAAAACGCGGGTGATCACCCACAAGATAGGTCGCCTGATCGAGGCCGGGCTGGAGCCCAAGCGCATCGCCGCCATCACCTTCACCAACAAAGCCGCCGCCGAGATGCGAGAGCGGGCCAAACAACTGATTGGCCGCGCCGCCAAGGATGTGCTGATTTGCACCTTCCACGCCTTGGGCGTGCGCATCATGCGCGAAGACGGCCATGTGCTGGGACTCAAACCACAATTCAGCATCATGGATGCGGACGACGTGACCAGCATCCTGAAGGATTGTGGCGGTACCACCGATGCGGCCACCGCCCGCCAGTGGCAGTGGACCATCAGCCTGTGGAAAAACATGGGGCTCAATGCCGAGCAGGCCGCGGCGCAAGCGCCCGACGACAACGCGCAAGTGATCGCCCGCATCATGGCGTTGTACCAAGAGCGTTTGAGCGCTTACCAAAGCGTGGACTTTGACGACTTGATCGGCATGCCGCTGAAACTGCTGGCCGAGTTTCCGGAGGTTCGCGAACGCTGGCAGGCCAAGATGGGCCATGTTCTGGTGGACGAATACCAAGACACCAACGCCACGCAATACGAGGTGCTGAAACACCTGGTGGGCGAGCGGGCCCGCTTCACGGCGGTGGGCGACGACGACCAGTCGATTTATGGCTGGCGCGGCGCGACGTTGGACAACTTGAAGCGCTTGCCACAAGACTTTCCGAATTTGAAAGTCATCAAGCTGGAGCAAAACTACCGCTCCACCAGCGCCATCTTGCGCGCCGCCAACCACGTGATCGAGCCCAACCCCAAGCTCTATCCCAAGACGCTATTTTCTGAATTGGGCGAGGGTGAGCCGGTGCGGGTGATCGATGCGGTCAATGAAGAACACGAGGCCGACCGGGCGATTGCGCGCATCCAGTCCATCCGCAGCGGGCATTCACTCGAATCCAAACACCGCGAGTTCAAGGACTTTGCTGTTCTGTACCGCGCCAACCACATGGCCAGGCCGTTTGAGCAAGCGCTGCGCCGGGCCAACATCCCCTACAAAGTGTCGGGCGGGCAGAGTTTTTTTGACAAGGCCGAGATCAAAGACCTGTGTGCCTGGTTTCGGCTGTGGATCAACAACGACGACGACCCGGCGTTTTTGCGCGCCATCACCAGCCCCAAACGCGGCATTGGCCACCAGACGCTGGGCCAACTGGGCGCCTTCGCCACGCAGTACAAGCTCAGTCTGTTCGAGTCGCTGTTTGCAGGCAGCTTGCCCAGCGCGGTCAATGCCCGCGCCATCACCGGCTTGCACGAGTTTGGTCGCTACATCAACGACCTGGAATACCGCGCCCGCCAAACCCTGGGCAAAGAAGCTGCGCTGGCTTTCTTGCTGGAGTGGTTGAAAGAGATTGGCTACGAGTCGCACCTGTACGACGGCGAGGACAACGAAAAAGTGGCCAGCGCCCGCTGGACCAACGTGCTGGAGTTTTGCGACTGGATGGCGGGGCGTTGCGGCGGCGAGATCGAAGACGCGACCGGGGCCGAGACGTCTGAGACCAAAAACCTGCTGGAGGTGGCGCAGACCATCTCGCTGATCTCCACCCTGAGCGAACGCGAGAAAGACCAGAATGTGGTGACCCTGTCCACCCTGCACGCCTCCAAGGGTTTGGAGTGGCCGCATGTGATGCTGGTGGGTGTGAACGAAGGTCTGCTGCCCTTCAAGCTGGGCGACGACAACACCACCGAAGGCGCTAGCCAAGAGGGCGTCATGCTGCGCCTGCAAGAAGAGCGCCGTCTGATGTATGTGGGCATCACCCGCGCCCAGCGCAGCCTGGCCGTGAGCTGGACCAGACGCCGCAAAAAAGGCCGTGAAACCGTGGCCGCCCTGCCCAGCCGATTCATTGCCGAAATGCGGCTGGACGAAAACACCGTCAAAGAAGACCCGCGTGAAAAGCTCAAAGCGCTGCGGGCTGAATTTGCACAACGCGCCGCCACCGCT
>CANGZO010000212.1 GCA_947458305.1 Comamonadaceae bacterium | reverse complement strand
GACCTTCGGCCAGTGCATCCAGGGCGAGGCGCTCTGTCAGATCGACGCCGCCCGCAACCAGGTGGGTCACGGTCATGCGGTTCTCGGTCAAGGTGCCGGTTTTGTCGGTGCACAGCACGGTGGTGGCGCCCAAAGTTTCAATGGCGTTGATGCGCCGGGTGAGCACCCCTGCTTGCGTGAGACGTTTGGCGCCCAGTGCTGGAAACACGGTGAGCACCACAGGGTATTCCTCGGGCAGCAAGGCCATGGCCAGAGCAATGCCGGCCAGCAAGGCTTGCAGCCAGTCACCTTGGAGCCATCCATGAACCAAGACCAGCACGAGACTCAGAGCCAGCGCCAGCAAGGCCAAGTTGCGCACCAGCCGGTTTGTTTGTTGCTGAAGGGGCGATCGCTCGTGCGCCAAGCTGAGCATCGAATCCCCGATGCGACCGATCTGGCTGCGCGCACCCGTGGCCACCACACGCGCCGTCGCGCTGCCTTGCACGATCAAGGTGCCCGCACAGACCATTGGGCGATCGTCACCACCCGCCATCCACTGCGCCGAGTCCAACTGGCTTGCTGAGCTGATTTCATCGGGCAGCGCCACCCGCTTGCTCACCGGAACAGCCTCGCCCGTCAGCAAGGACTCGTCAACCTGCAACCCGTCGACGACCAGCAGCAAGGCGTCGGCGGGCACGCGGTCGCCTTCGCTCAGCTTGATCAGGTCGCCGCGCACCACCTCACGCCCAGCGATGCGCAGAACTTGTCCGTCACGAATGACCAAGGCGCGCGGGCTGGTGAGGTCGCGCAGCGCTTCGATGGCCCGCTCGGTCCGGCCCTCTTGGTAGAGCGTGAGCCCCAGGGTGAGCAGCACAAAACCAAAAAGGGTCAAGCCCTCCTGAAGATCACCCAACGTGATGTACAAAATCCCGGCAGCCAACAGCAACAGGAACATCGGCTCTCGCAGGGTGTTCACAGCGATCGACCACAGCGTCCGGCGTGCACCACCGGGCAGGGCATTGGCCCCCTCATCCGCCAGGCGCCGCGCGGCTTGGGCCGAGGTCAGCCCCCATTCGATGCCCATATCCCATCCTTTGAATTGCACGGATCGATGTGCTCGCAGACAGTGCCCACAAGGCGACCCTGGGTACACCCATGCCATGCTTGAGAAGACACGCCACTTCCAGCTTGGGCACCACGGTACACAAGGGCACCGATGCACGTTGTGGGGCAACGCACACTGGGCTGTGCCGATCAGAAAATCAGGGCATCAGCCCGATGGCCCAGAGTTCTTGCCCCTCAGGCCTGGCGCAAGTGCAGCGCCGCTGAGGCCTTGACCGCTTGGGTCAGGCGCTGGGCTGACGGGGCCTCGCGCGCCCAGTGCTGCCAATACAGGGCCACATCCACCGTGGCCCCCGGCAGCAGCTCTTGCAGCGTCGGGCGTTGGGCCAGGTGCTGCTCGGGCACCATGCCCCAGCCCAGGCCGAGTTCGATGGCCGTCTCAAACGCGCCCACGGCAGGGGCAAAGTGGCGCGGGTAATGGGGCTGCTGCAAGCCAAAGTGCTGGGCCAAAAAGTTGTCATGCAAAGCGTCTTTGCGGTTGAAGATCACGGCCGGTTGCGCCAGCAGTTTGTGCACAGACACCGCCCCGGCACTGGTGCGGCAACGCTTGAGCACCGCCGGGGTGGCCACGCAGCGGTAGCGCATGAATCCCAAGGGCTCGGCCACGCAACCGCGCATCGGTTCGGCCAAAGTGGTCACACAGCCCATCACATCGCCGCTTTTGAGTGCGTCGTGCGTGTGGTCCTGGTCGTCGATCATGATGTCGAGCAACACATGGTGGCGCAACAGCATCGCGGCCACCCCCGGCAAAAACCAGCTGTCCACCGAATCGGCGTTGATGGCCACGCTCAGCGATTGCCAGCGCACGGCCTTTCGCGCACCGCTTGGGTCAGACGTACCCTGCAGCCCGCTGAGCACATCGGCTTCCATCATGCGCACTTGCTTGACGTGGGCGAGCAAAGCCTGTCCGGCAGGAGTGGCCCGCACCTGCTTGCCACGCACCAGCAAGCGCTGGCCCAGGCCTTCTTCGAGCGCCTTGATGCGCAAGGACACCGCCGCCAGCGTGATGGACAAGGCTTGCGCCGCCGCGCCAAAGCCGCCATGTTCGACCACGGCGGCCAGGGCTTCGAGTTGACGGGCGTCGAGCATGTTTGGTTTAAAAAATATTGAGTGTTGTGATTTTAATTGAACATCATTTAATTGAATGCCTGTCTGGCGCACACTCCAGCCCATTCGCAGCCGTCCCTCAGGAGATTTGCCATGGTTTTGAGCCTTCCTACTTTCACCGCCGGTATGGTGCTCAGCATCTCCTTGATCATGGCCATTGGTCCGCAAAACGCCCACGTGTTGCGCATGGGCCTGCAGCGCCAGCACCTGTGGCTGACGGTGGCGGTGTGCGCCCTGGCCGACATCGCCCTGATTGGCCTGGGCGTGCTCAGCCTGGCGCAGCTCGGCGGCTTGTCTGACAAATTGCACGGCGCCTTGGTCGGTGCAGGCATGCTGTTTTTGATGGTGTACGGCTGGCAAGCGTTTCAGCGGTTTTTGCACCCCACGGCCCTGGCGCTGAACCAGCCCGAAGAAGCCAAGGCTGAGGCCGGAAAATCCAAAGTGCATGTACAGGCAGCCCCCGTCACACGCCGCCAAGCGCTTGTGTCGGCGCTGGCGTTTTCATGGCTCAACCCGCATGCTTGGCTGGACACGGCGGTGCTGATCGGCACCGCCTCATTGGCCTATGGACAAGGCAGCACCAGCTTTGGCCTGGGCGCAGCAGCGGGTTCGATGCTGTGGTTCCTGAGCTTGGGCGTGGCCGCCTTCTGGCTGGGTCGGCGTCTGAACTCGCTGCACGTTTGGCGCGCACTGGACGGCGCGGTGGCCCTGATGATGTGGGGCACAGCCGCGTGGTTGGGCTTCAGTTTGATTTAAGCGGGCGCCTACAACAATCAATATGCCGGCAGTTCAGTGGGCAATGGCCTGCTGACTTGGTGCACGCATAGGAGCCCACCCCTGTGGGCGATGGTCTGCTGAGCCCAACAAGCACCCAGCACCAGCACGCCTTGATCGCCCACGGGGTGGGCTCCTACAAGGTCAATGCGCAAACAGTTCAGCGCATTACCGGGTCAGCCAGCGCCGCGCCGCAAAGCTCAGGGCATCCACACAGGCCACCATGAGCAGCATCGCGCCCAAGATCGTGGCGGTCTTGTTCATGTGGAACAGGCCCATGTGAAAGGACAGCATTTGGCCCAGTCCGCCCGCACCCACCACGCCCAGCACGGTGGCGGCGCGGATGTTGTTTTCCCAGCGGTACAGCGTGTAGCTCATGAGCTGCGGCAGCACTTGGGGCAAGGTGGCATAAAAGAAAACACGCAATGGTCCCACGCCTTGGGTGCGCAAGGCATCACCCGGCCCGCTGGGGATGTTCTCCATGGCCTCGGCAAACAGCCGGCCCAGCACACCGCTGGTGTGCAGGGCCAGCGCCAGGGTGCCCGCCATGGGCCCCAAACCCGCAGAAATCAACAGCAACGCGGCCCACACCAATTCTGGAATGGCGCGCAGGGCATTGAGCAACCAGCGGGTGGGGCTGCGCAGCCAAGCCGGGTCTTGGGCGGACATGCGGCTGGCGGGCACCGCCAGCGCCAAGCCCAGCGCCGCCGCCATGACGGTGCCCAGCGCCGACATGGCCAGGGTTTCCCAAGCGGCCCAAGCCACTTTGTTCAAAAACACGGGCGACAGATCGGGCGGGAAAAATTCCGCCACAAAGCGGCCCATGCTGCGCGCGGCCTCCATGGACGCAAAAGATGCCCAGTCCAAGTCCAGCGACACAAAGCTGGCCACCACCAGCACCAACCAGGCGGCGGTGAACCAACAGGCGCGGCAACGGGCGTCAAACAAGGGCGGCGGCAATTTGTAGGGCGGGTT
>CANGZO010000211.1 GCA_947458305.1 Comamonadaceae bacterium | reverse complement strand
GAAGAACTTGGCAATCACCATCAAACGCCCACGCTTATCGGCTGTATATTTTTAAAGAACCCAGGCAACTTATCGCTACCTGCTCTTGCCTCGCTGCGATCAGCGAAGCCTTGAATTATGACACGGTTTTTAAGCCTGCGTCAAGTTTTTGAAAATTTTTTTGATCCTCAGGATCTTTTCAAAAACTTCATTGCTGCTGGGTCTGCATTTCTTGCGAAAGCTGACTTGTGTGCAGCGAAGCCCTCTATTGTGACACAGTTTTTTGGTCATTGCGAGCCTTTTTAAATTTTTTCGTCTAATTTTTGCAGCCACCCCCTGGATAATGGGCCTATGGCATTACTCACACTCCTGAACGCGTCTCTGGCTTTTGGTCACGTCGCCCTCCTTGATTGCGCCGACTTTTCTTTGGAAACATCAGAGCGCATCGGCTTGATTGGTCGCAACGGAACTGGCAAGTCTTCACTGCTGAAAATCCTGGCAGGCATGGAGCGGCCAGATGATGGCTCTCTGCATTTGCAGCAAGGAGTGCGCATTGCCTATGTGGCACAAGAGCCTGTTTTGGTTCCCGAACACACGATTTTTGAGTCTGTGCGTGAAGGCCTGGCTGAAGTTGTGCAATGGATCGACGATTACACACACAGCCGGGGCGACCTTGACACCTTACAAGGACTGATCGAGTCGCGAGATGGTTGGGGCTGGGAGCAAAGGCTGGAGGAAACCCTGCAGCGTCTGAAACTCGACCCCAATGCGGTGGTGCAGTCTTTGTCTGGCGGCATGCGAAAGCGCGTGGCATTGGCGCAGGCTCTGGTCACACGACCCGACGTTCTCTTGTTGGACGAACCCACCAACCACCTCGACTTGAATGCCATCACCTGGCTGGAAGACCTGCTGATCGATTTCAAGGGCAGCGTCATTGCCATCACCCATGACCGCGCTTTTTTGGACCGCATTGCGACCCGAATCATTGAGCTGGACCGAGGCAAATTGCGCCCATACCCTGGCAACTATGCCGCCTACCAAATTCAAAAAGAAGAGCAGCTCGCGCAAGAGGCCGTGATACAGGCCAAGGCCGACAAATTGCTGGCCCAAGAAGAGATCTGGATTCGAAAAGGCGTCGAAGCACGTCGCACCCGCAGCCAAAGCCGCATCACGCGCCTGCAAAACCTGCGCAGTGAACGCGCCGCTCGCCGTGAAAAGGTGGGCAATGTGAAGATGGAAGTTGCCTCGGGCGTGCCCAGCGGCAAGCTGGTGGCCGAATTGACGGACGTGAGCAAGAGCTTCACCCAGCCCGATGGCTCGGTGCGTACCATCATCCAGAAGTTCACCGGCACCTTGCTGCGCGGTGACAAGATCGGCCTGCTGGGCCCCAACGGCGCGGGCAAGACCACCTTGCTCAAGCTCATCCTGGGCGAGCTCGAAGCCGACAGCGGCGAAGTGCGCCGCGGCACCAAGCTGGAAGTGGCGTACTTTGACCAGATGCGCGACGCGCTGGACTTGGATGCCACGCTCGAGGACTTCATCAGCCCCGGCAGCGAATGGATCGAGATCGGCAACAAGCGCCAGCACGTCAAAAGCTACCTGGGCGACTTCTTGTTTTCACCCGCACGCGGCACATCGCCCGTGCGCTCGCTGTCTGGCGGCGAACGCAACCGCTTGTTGCTGGCCCGCTTGTTTGCCCGCCCGGCCAACGTGCTGGTGCTGGACGAACCGACCAACGATTTGGACATCGAAACGCTGGAACTGCTCGAAGAGCTGCTGCAAACCTACGAAGGCACCGTGTTCCTGGTCAGCCACGACCGCGCCTTCATGGACAACGTGGTCACCGGCATCATCGCCTGCGAAAGCGCCCCAGACCAACCGGGCCTGTGGCGCGAATACGAGGGCTCGGTGCAAGACTGGCTGGTCCAGTCCCAACGCGCTCAAACCATTCGGGCCCAAGCCGCACAAAAAAGCGGTGCTGCAAACGCCAACACCTCCGCATCCGTGAACCCATCGGTGGCCACCAGTGCTCAACCCACTGCTGCACCCACACGCAGCAAACTCAGCTACAAAGAGCAGCGCGAACTGGCCGAATTGCCCGCCAAGATCGAGGCACTGGAAAAAGAGCAAACCCAAACCCGCGCGCAACTGGCAGATGGCAACGTCTACCAACGTGACCCGGGGCTGGCACAACAACTCTTCAGGCGCGACACCGAGATCGACGATTTGTTGTTGGCGGCCATGGAGCGCTGGGAAGTGCTGTCGGCACGCTGAAGTGGCCCTTATGTGTCGAAGCGGCGACCTGACAAGTGGCCGTTTGGCTCTACATTCAACACCATGACCCCCTCAGAACTCAGCGCCTTGTTGGTGCTGGCCACCGTGAGCAGCTTCACACCCGGTCCCAACACCACCTTGTCCACCGCCTTGGCTGCCAACCACGGCCTGCGCCGGGCCATGCGCTTTGTGTGTGCGGTGCCGGTGGGCTGGGGCATTTTGTTCGCACTGTGCGCTACGGGCTTAGGCGGTTTGGTGGTGGCCTTTCCACCCTTGCGCTGGGCCATCGTGGTGCTTGGCAATGCTTATTTGCTGTGGCTGGCCTCGCGTTTATGGGGCAGCGGCAGCTTGCAACAAGCCGACAGCGCCAAACTGCAAGTCGGTTTCGTCCAGGGCGTGGGCCTGCAGTTTCTCAACATCAAGGCATGGATGCTGGCCCTGGCCATCGTCGCCGGATGGGTGGCTGGGCGCGAAGACGCCACGGCCCGAACGCTGATTCTCTTGCCGATCATGGTGGCCTACGGTTTCGTGAGCAACCTGACCTATGCAGTCGCCGGTTCCATGCTGCGCCACTGGCTGGCACACGGGCGACGCCTGCTGGTGTTCAACCGCTGTATGGCCATGGCGCTCTTGGCCACCGTGATCTGGCTGCTCAATGGTTTGCGCGCCACAGGTGTATGAAGGCGCGCCCATGCAAAACATAAAAGCTCAAAACCAAGGCCTGTGGCTCGGGCTGCTGGGCGTGGTGATCTTTGCGCTCACCTTGCCCATGACGCGCTTGGCCACCGGCACGGCAGATGCGCCGCAGCTGTCGCCCTGGTTTGTCACCTGGGGGCGGGCCGCGCTGGCGGGCGTGTTGTCGGCGATTTACCTGTTGGCCGTGCGCGCGCCTTGGCCATTGGCCGAGCAACGCGGGCCTTTGTATTTGTCACTGGCGGGCAATGTGATCGGTTACCCGCTCCTGTTGGGCTGGGCCCTGCGGCACGTCACGGCCAGCCACGCGGCGGTCATCACCGCCTTGTTGCCCCTGGCCACAGCCGCCGCCGCCGCTTGGCTCATGCACCAACGGGCACGCCTGGGCTTTTGGGTGTTTGCAGCTTTAGGCAGCGCCCTGGTCGCGGTTTACAGCGTGCTGCGGGCCGCACAAATGGGGCACGGTTTTGGCCTGACCTGGACCGACAGCCTGCTGCTCGGCGCAGTGGTCGCCGCATCACTGGGCTATGTGGCGGGCGCCAAAGTCACGGCCAGCATGGGCGCTGAAAAGGTCATCAGCTGGGTCTGCGTCATGGCGCTGCCCATCACCGTGCCCGGCGCTTGGCTGACTTGGCCCGAACAGGCCATCGCCCCAACCGCTTGGCTGGCACTGGTTTATGTCGGGGTGTTCTCCATGTGGGCCGGGTTTTTCGCCTGGTTTCGGGGCCTGTCTTTGGGTGGCCCGCTGCGCGTGAGCCAGCTGCAATTGCTGCAGCCCTTCATCAGCATTCTGGCCGCCATCCCATTGCTGGGAGAATCGCTGGATGCGATGACGCTGGGCTTTGCCTTGCTGGTCGTGCTCACCGTCTTCATGGGGCGGCGCATGGCCAACACCCCAGTCACCCGATAAACACAAACAATGGAGCAAAAAATGAACTGGACGCTGGCCCGACGCGCCGAAAAAATGAACCCTTCGGTGATCCGCGAGATCCTCAAGGTCACCGAAAAGCCCGGCATCATCAGCTT